>CAZOAS010000011.1:2734-24009 GCA_964577745.1 uncultured Fervidobacterium sp. | reverse complement strand
TTTTACAATCTCTTGCGGAGTTTCCACAACAGGACTGTGCCCTATGTCTTTTAGTACGACAAGTTTTCCGTTCGGGAATGCTTGAGCGGTTAGTTTCATCTGCTCAAGTGTAAGTAATACGTCTTTGTCTCCGTATACGACAACGACAGGTAAGGTTACGTTTTTTGCTTCGTTTGTGTAGTTGTACTTTGTTAGTGCCCTTGCGTTACCTTCGAATGCGTGTGGTGCCATTCTGAGCGCATCTGATGTGATTTTTTCAAAGAATCGTTCGTTATCGTACGTTGGAGCGTTGAACATAAGTGCCTTCTTTATTGCTTGTGGATTGTTTTGATATATTTTAACGAGTTTAATTGCTTCTTCTGGCATAGGAAGACCGTTGATTGGTGATGGGTCAACGAGTACAAGTTTTTCTAATTTTTCAGAATGTTTGATTGAATAACTCATCGCAACTGCTCCGCCAAGTGAATGACCTAATAATATGAATTTTTTCAGATTCAATGTGTTTACAAACTGTTCAACAGCTTCGGCATATTTGTCTATCTCGACTTCTCCGTTCATTGGATCAGAATACCCGAAATTTGGCAAGTCTAAAGCGTATGCTGTGTACTGGTCTGGTAATTGTTCCAAGAGAGGTTCAAAGAACCTTGCCGAAGCAAAGTTTCCGTGAATTAAGACTATCGGTGTACTTCCGTTTCCGTGTTGTATGTAATGTATATTTCCCATTCTTGTTTCCAAGAACTTCCCGTACGGTTTTCTGCCTTTTTTGAAGAACGCTATCACCTTGTTGAGATATCTTGATCTGAATTTGGCAAAGTAATAGCTTACACCAAGTGGCATGAAGAGCACGACGAATATGAGTATTGCACCAAATATAATTGACATAGATATATGTGTACGGCTGAAGAAGAATGGTAAAGCAACGTAAATGAGTGAACCGTAAAGTGGTCCATCGATTGATGCCATACCGCCGATAACGGATATGGCAAGTAAATCAAGTGATTTGGCGATTCCAAAGTCACTTGGTGCGATGTAACCTATAACATGAGCGTAAAGTGCACCTGCTATACCTGCCATCATTGAACCTATTGCAAATGCCAATACTTTTGAAACTGCAATGTTTACACCAACGACAGATGCAGCCGTCTCATTTTCTCTTATCGCCATCCATGCCCTGCCAGTTTTGGAGTTAATCAATCTTGTCATTAAAACGTACGAAATAAATACAAAGGCAAGAACAAGTAGATACTTTTCAACGTCTGAATTCCAAAGATACGGAAATTTTATTCCCCTTATACCTGCGTGTCCACCTGTAACATGCTCAAGGGAACCAAATAGCTGTTCAACGGCGACAACGAATCCCATCGTAGCTATCGCAAGATAGAAACCTGAAAGTCTTAAAGCTGGAAAACCAATTATTAAACCGAATAAGAATGCAACAAATCCACCGAGTAATATACCAAATATTATCGGAACGTTGTAATTCATTACCAGTAATGTTGATGTGTAAGCACCTATACTCATGAATGCTGCATGACCAATGGAAATTTGACCGGAATATCCCATGATAATGTTCAGTCCCATGGAGGCGATGGTGTATATACCAACAAGGCTTAGTATGGTCATTATGAATGCGTTTTTTATAAGAAAGAAAGGTATAATTGCTAAGACAAGCCAGATCATTATACTCGCCTCCTTACGTTCTTACCGAATAACCCTTTGGGGAAGAATATAAGCACAAGTATTATTATCACCAGTGATATAGTCGCTTTGAAACCTTCAGAGATGTAATTACCAACGAGTTTTTCAATAACACCAAGTATCAAACCACCAAAGACTGCACCGGTGAACGTTTCAAAACCACCTAACACAGCGGCGGTAAAACCTTGAATTTGATAGAAAGTAAGCATCACTGGAGAAACGAAGACTTTCGGAGCTGCAATTATACCAACGAGTGCCGCCATACTGACACCAAAAGCCCATGAGAAAGCAAGTATACCTCCTACGTTTATTCCCATATAACCAGCGATTTCTTCATTTTCAGAAACGGCACGCACAGCAATACCGAATTTTGTGTATTTTGTGAAAAGGAGTATCGCTATGGAAATAATTGCAAGAGTTACGAAGATAAGTATGTCTTGCCTTCTAAGCACGATTACACCGAAATCTCCTCTAAAAACAAAAGGTGCACCACTGACAAGTTCCGGGAAAGATTTGTACTCTGTGCCCCAGATTTGAACAGCTAATCCTTCCAAAATCATCAGTATACCGAATGTAACGATAAGCATCGAACCATGTGAAAGGTGTCTGATAGGTCTCAATCCAAATCTCTCAACGCCAATTCCCATGAGCGCTGCAAAGATTATTCCCATGACAATTCCAACGTACATATTTACATTTAAAACACTCGTTAACCACCAGATAATGTAAGTTATGAACATACCCATGTTTCCATAGGCAAAGTTCATAACACCACTGACTTTGTACATCATCACTAACCCTATAGCCACTAAGGAATACATCGCTCCGGTAGATAAGCCAAGTAATATTTGATTAATCACTTTTTAGCACCTCCGAGGTATTTTTCACGTACTATATCACTCTTAAGTAAATCTTTAGAAATTCCTTCAGCAGCAACTCTTCCATTTTCAAGTATGTAAGCATAGTGAGATAAATTGAGTGCAAGAGAGGTGTTTTGTTCCACAAGTACAACGGTTATACCAATTTCATTTATCTTTTTGATTACTTCCGCAATTTTTTGGACAACCACAGGTGCCAAACCAAGCGAAGGTTCATCTAATAAAAGGTACTTTGGATTACTCATAAGTGCGCGGGCGATGGCAAGCATCTGTTGTTCACCACCAGACAACGTTCCCGCCGTTTGATTGAGTCGTTCTTTTAAGATGGGAAATACATCAAAAACAAATGAAAAATCTGGTTTTTTATTTTTGTATGCACCAGCTAAAAGGTTTTCTTTGACACTCATCGTATAAAAAATGCCTCTTCCCTCAGGGCAGAGGACTATTCCTTTCTCAACTCTTTTATGTACCGGTAAGTTATCTATAGGTTCATCACCAAGGAAGATACTTCCAACGTACTTTACTCCACCTGCTAAAGCTTTCAATGTGGATGATTTACCGGCTCCATTCGCTCCCAAAATCGTCGTTATTTTACCTGCTTGGATCTTTATATCCACACCTTTGACTGCGTGTATCGGTCCGTAAAAAACTTGCAATTTCTTCAGTTCTATGTCAGAAATTCTATTTGTCATTGGAGCTCACCTCTTCAAATCCACTGCCAAGGTATGCTTTTATAACATCTTCGTTACTTACTATCTCCTCTGGTTTACCTTCGGCTATCTTTTTACCAAAATTAATAACAGTTATTTCATCAGATATATCCATGACCATTCTCATATCGTGCTCTATAAGTAAGACGGTGATTCCATTGTCCTTAATTCGTTTAATTTTATCTTTCAACATATCTGATTCCTTCTCCGTTAAACCTGCGGCTGGTTCGTCGAGAAGGAGTATTTTTGGCTCACTCATTAATGCTCTTCCTACGTCTATCAATTTTTGATATCCGTACGGTAAAGTTCCAGCATACACACCAAGTAAACTTTTAATGCCTATCAAATCGGCAACATCAATCGCCTTTAGCATAGCCTTTTTCTCATAACTTTGATGTTTCTTAGAGTAAGTGATTTCGTCTAATATAGAGTAATCCAACAGGTGATGATAGCCAAGCATTAGATTTTGAAGTACGGTCAAATATTTGAAAATGATAACGTTTTGGAAGCTTCTTCCAAGTCCGTATTTCACTCTTTTATGTACCGGAACATTTGTGATATCTTTATCTTCGATGTACACTTTACCGGTATGTTTAACAAGTCCGGAGATAGCATTAAAAACGGTCGTTTTTCCAGCACCGTTTGGACCTATTAACGAATGTATCATCTTATCCTTGACTGTCATATTTAAACTATCAACCGCAACAAGTCCAGAGAATTTAACGGTAACATTTTCAAGTCTAAGCAAAAAACTCACCTCACCTGAATTTATTATTGGATACAAAAAAATGTAAAAACGTAGCGCACATAGAGTGCGCTACGTTTGAAATGAGAGGTTATGGTCTTATTAAATCTGTCAATGGAACGAATTGTTTGTTCTTAACAACCATGAAGTACATGGATGATTTACCACGTCTTAGGTTCGGTCCCCATGTGATATCTTTTGCAAGTATACCATTCCAGTTTTTGAAGCTCTCAAGTGCTTTCACAAGACCTTCTCTTGTAAGATTCTTACCTGCTCTAACGAGACCTTCTGTAAAGACCTCAGCAGCTATGAAGCCAGCAACTGCGTAAGATGACATATTTTGTTTTGGATAGCTCTCTTGGAATATTGAGAACGCTCTTTGATAATCTCTTACAAATTCTGGTCTGTCTGGTGTTGCAAGTGGTACCCAACCAGTGAATATTACACCTTCTGCGTAATTTCCAGCAAGTGTAATGAACGATGGGTCAGCATTCGGGTAAATTGTTATAATCTTGCTGTCAAGTCCGTAATCTCTGATTGTTTTTACCCATCTAATGGTATCTGTCAATAAACCGTAAATAACTATGACATCCGGATTTTTTTCGACAAGTTTCACAACTAAACCACTGTAATCTGTATCTGCAGGATTGTAAGATACTTCTGCAACGATTGGCTTTTTGTAATCACTGAGCTTATCTTTGAATGCTGCGTAACCTTCAAGACCGATATCGTTGTTCATGTAAACAATAGCCAGTGACTTGAAGTTAGCAATTTCTCCAACATACTTCGCAATTAACGTACCTTCGAGTGTATAGTCTGGTTGAACACCGAATATGTATCTTTTTGGTGGAAGAACAAGCTTGGAAGTACCTGCACCTTGGTAAACGAATGGTACTTTGTTTTGTTCAAGGTAATCCATAACTGCCAAACAACCGTATGTACCAAGTCCACCAACGATAGCAAAGACTTTATCTTGTTCCACGAGCCTTTTGACTTCGACAACCGTCTTTGCAGGATTGAGTTGGTCATCTGCAACTATCATTTCTATTATCCTGCCGTGCACACCACCGCGTTTGTTGATCCAGTTGAAATATGCCTTCATTCCTTTGGTCATCTCTTGACCAATAACAGCGTATGGTCCTGACAACGCTTGGAATGTACCTATGACCACTTTGTCTTTGTATACACCAACTTCAGCAAATATACTTACAAAGAGACTTAAGAATAATAAGATTCCTAAAAGCTTCCTCATGGAACCCACCTCCTGTTTTGTGGTAAGAATTTAAGAATTGTTATTTCACTTAAATAATTCCCAACTTCTGTGCTTCTTTTTTCAGCTCTTCTCTAAAATCAGGATGTGCGATTGAAATAAGTGCCAACGCACGTTTTCTTGTTGGTAGACCCCTTAATCTAACCGCACCCCATTCGGTCACGAGGTAATCAAGTTCTTGTCTTGGTACAGTCACAGGTGAACCTTGTGGTAGGAGAGGAACAATTGTCGATACTGTACCATCTTTTGCTGTGGATCTCATTGCAATTATACCTTTCCCGCCTTTACTTTTCACAGCACCTCTGTGTGTATCAAGTTGACCACCTGTACCACTGTAGTGTGATGTGCCAAGTGCCTCTGAACATACGTTGCCTGTTAAATCAACCATAAGGGCTGTGTTGATACTCACCATCTTCTCATTTTGAGCAATTACGTAAGGGTCATTTACGTATCTACCTCTGAGAAATAATGCAGCGGGGTTTTCGTCTAAGAATTGGTACATTCGTTTTGACCCATACGCAAACGTACACACAAATTTACCATTCCAAAGTGTTTTCTTTTTGTTTGTGATAACTCCTTCTTCAAATAGTTCTATCATACTTTCCGTAAACATCTCAGTGTGAACTCCTAAATCTTTTTTCTCCCTTAAAAACTTCGCTACAGCGTTTGGTATACCTCCGATGCCAAGTTGCAAAGTTGAACCATCTTCTATCAGTTCAACGATATGCTCTGCTATTTTGCTTTCAACCTCTGCCGGCTCAAGCAACTCAGCTTGCGGTAATTCGTAATCTACTTCAATTACATAGTCCACTTCGGAGATATGTACTTGCGTATCACCGTGGGTTCTTGGTGCGTTTGGATTAACTTCCAATATAACTATATCGGCATGTTCAAGTACATCTTTTTCGTATACAACACTTGAAGATAACGTCAAAAAGCCTTTCTCATCCATCGGAGAAGCAACACCGACAAAGACGTTTATTTTCGTCGTTTCGATAAGATTTGTTGCCGCTTGGTGGAGGTTGTTTGGTACATAAAATGTATTCTTTGAAAGTTTTCTGTTGTACGGTCCAAAGAACCAAGAATAATTGTAAAACCTTCCAAAATATTCGGGATTGCTGCAATATTCATAAGGTTCTGTGTTCAAACAAGTGAAAATCTCAAGATTGTTAGCTTTTGTACGATGAAGATTCCTTTCAAAAACTTTTGGCTCCATCGGTGTCATGCCGACAACTATCGTCCAGTTGTCCTGAAGAATAGAGAGAACATAATCTATATCAACGAGTTTTTGTTTGTAAATCTTATCGACACTCATTACACCACCTCCAAACCTCGGCACAAGTATTCGTAAAGTTCGAAAAGAAAACTCTGGAGCTGTTCACACTTCTCACCGTTGATTTGCCCTGTCAAAAGATATTTTTCTCCAACGTAATGTCCAAAACTCATCAGTAAAAGTACAACGTAATTCAATTCCTCTTCAACTTTGTATATCCCTTTCAGTTTTAATCTTCCTTCATCGTATGCTTTTTTCAGACTTCTTATGTAAGGTTTGTAGATTGAATCATAATAGTCTTTTGCTATACTTCTATCGATAGATTGACTCTCACGAACGATTTTGTACATGTTAGAATGCATCTTAAAAAATTGTACAAATGCATATAAACCGGCTATTTCTTGAATGATTCTGTTGCAACTTTGAAATTTCTCAACTGCGGTCTTCACGTTGTATCTCAGTCCTTTACTTATCCATTTAACAAGTTCCTGAAGCAACTGAATCTTGTTTTTAAAGTACAAATAGAAAGTACCTACGGCAATTCCAGAGGCTTTCGCAATATCGTATACTTGAGTCTTTTCGTATCCATAAAGCCCAAAGAGACTCTCTGCGTTTGCAAGTATCTGCTCACGTTTTTCATCGTCTTCTAAAACATGTTTAAGTGGAGTAAAATCGAAAATCTTTTCTGGAAGCTCATCTTCGCAATGTGATAATGCACCATTCAATATAAGATTGACGAAGTGTTCAGAATTTATCTCGATTTCCAAAAGGTCTGAAAATGCAACTACAAATCGCAAAGGCGACCAGAAATAAAAATGTCCAACGTGCGTAAGTCCGAATTGTTTGGAGACTTTCTTCAAGATATTCTCGTATTCATTTCTCAACCATTCAAAAGAATATTCGTTCAAATGAACAACCTTTATAAGTTGTGGATTTTCAAATGAAAATCTGAGAAATTCTAATCCTATATTTTTGAGAGTATTACCTTTCAAATTCTTCTCAAGTTCCTGAAAAAATTCTTCAACGATTTCTCTGAATAGCTCATCTTTGTTTATGTAGTACTGATAAAATGCACCCGTACTAAGATTTGCAAGCTTTGTTATCTGAGATATCGAGACCTCAGAGAAACTATACTTACTGAAAAGCTCTATCGCTGAGGCTTTAATCTTATTCTTTGATTCTACTCCATCAACCCTTTGTGGAACACGTTTTTGGGATTTCTTGTTGCTGGAAGTACCTTTTTCCACTTTTCCACACCTTCCACTAAAAGAATGTACGAATGCATCTCAGTAAAGTGAAATGTAAGTGCCGTGGCAAAAGCCACGACACGAAAAATATATTACATTCTGAATGCAACGGCAACTTGTTGGAATCCAACACCTGATGTTAAGAAAATAGCCACTTTACCTTTCATATCAGCAAGTTTTCCTTCGTCAAGTGCATCATCGTAAGCCATATAGACACACGCTGAACCTGTGTATCCATACTTGTGCATTATCATATGCGCTTTTTCAACCGGTAATTGGAGTATCTCCATAACTTTTTCTATAGTCTTCTTTCTAACTTGCGTGAAGAATATCATACCTATTTCTTCTTTAGAGATACCGTACTTTTCAAGTAACTTGTTAATAAGCATTGGCCAACCTTCTTCGTTAACCGTTGAAGGATAGGCGGCTCTTAAATCGAGTTTGTGTAATCCTCTTTCGAAACCTTGGAGATTCATCGTACCTGCACCCATGTAAATACCCCAGTTTTGCCACCAACTACCATCGGCACGTGAAACACTACCTATGTAACCAGGCTCATCGGATGCGGTGAGTATAATAGCACCTGCGCCATCGCTGAAGAGTGCTTCCCAAGAGTATTTCCAACTCAAAAACTTGGTCATTGCATACGTTCCAACAACAAGCACATTTTTGTAATCTCCCATTGCGATGTATCTTGCAGCTATATCGAGCATAAGAGCACCGTTAGCACAAGAAGCGTTAACGTTGAAAGCCAAAGGCTCAGCTTTATGTGCACCGATTAAATACTGCACACGTGGAGCATCCGGTGGTGAAACAGACTCCGGTGTATCGGTTCCAACGATAATTAAATCAATTTCTTCTGGGCTCATACCAATGCGTTGCAATGCTTTCTTTGCCGCTTCTGCTGCCATGTACGTTGGTGTCTCCCATTCTTCTGAAACATGTCTGTGATTGATACCGATTACGTCTGAAAAGTACGGATCAATCGTGAACATAGTCAATTTCTCAAATTCAGCGTTACTCATAACCTTTTGTGGTACGTACATACCAGATGAAATAATCTTTGCGTACTTCATATGCCTTCCTCCCCATGAGATATTAGAATGTGTGAATTCAGATATTGTGAGATATTATATGTAATATGTGAATCACATTTCATATTATATGTGAATCACCTTTCAGATTATAGCACAAAAGTCCATTAGACTTAGAATCGTGATTTTAGGATAATTTGTGTTTAGAGTCAAACAACAGTAATTACGTTAAAAATTCTTTGATTTGTGCATATTATCACCTTATATTGTTGAATATATAAATAAAAAAAAGTCTGCATCTGTAAAGATGCAGACTTCTAATTTGTGTTTTTAGCTTATATTCCAAGATATTTTTTTATATTGCTGGTTTCATCAATTACAGGAATGATTTCACCATTTTTCGCTGTCATTATTATAACCATCCCTGGTCCGTGACCTGTTTTGAAACAGTTAGAATGCACTACAACACCAATCGATACTGCACCAGATTTGTATCCACCTGCACCGTAACCGTTGTAATGGTCAGTTATCGCCACTAAATCACCTATACGCACTTTGTCTAATCCCAGTCTTTTTATCTCATCTTTATCGAGTGTGTTCATATCGTAATCGGTCGCTGCTGGATTACCCGCACCGATGCCGGAACCTGTAAGGTGAGCTGGTACAATCGCTGTTACGGGAACGTACAATTTACCATCTTTTTCTTCGATAGGTATCTTTTCAAATAATTCAGGATCTATGTTAAAAAGTTTGATGGAGGGATAATCTGTTAACTCAAGTCCCTGTCCCCAAGCTTTGATTTGAATCTTATCACCAATAGCTAATTTTTCTTTCTCCGGTACCCAAACAAGTACGTGGTCTATTCCACCGTGTTTTCCAATTACGTATCCTTTGATTCCCTTACCGTCACCAGAGATTACAGTTGCTTCGTTACCGATACACGCAAGAGCCATACATGTTGGGTTCAAATCTTTGTTACTGTGCTTTGTACTAACATCTGGTTCGATGTGGTCTCCGTGCATTGCAAAGGCGTTATCACCAAGTCCAAAATTGTACGTTACACCTCCAACCCCCGGAAAGTAATATGAATTCCCATCACCGTCAACAACAGGCATACGTACAACTGGATGTGCAACTTCGACAAGAATCGATAATTTAACTACCTTTTCTTTGTTTGTCTTCACAATGCTCATCTCCTTCTACCATTTTTCATGGTGTATTTTCTTCTCATCAACTTCGCTCAGCGAATGAGCTGGTTTATCTTCGTTTGGATATCCTAAACCAATTACACACAGGACACCGAAATTTTCTGGAATACCGAGTAACCTTTTAATTTCTTCTTCCACAGATTTTTCGTTATAGTATCTGTCATGCGCATGTCCCCAACAACTACCAAGTCCAAAATTCACTGCCAGAAGCTGGATATACGTGGCAACTATCGATGCATCCGATAGCCAAGTACCACTTTCTTCATTCGCACTTACCACAATACACACAGGAGCGGTCTTCAAGAACGAAAATGCACCTTCCCTTGCTTTCATAATCTGCTCGATTTTCGATTTATCTTTCACCAAAACAAGTTCAACTGGTTTCAAATTCCTTCCACTTGGAGCTAAGAGAGAATATTTTAAAATCTTTTCCAAAGTGTCTTCAGGTACAGGTCTTTCCAAAAAATTACGTATACTTCTTCGCTTTTCGATAAGTTCAAGGATGTCCATTCTATCACCCCGCTTTATTAGATCAATCAATTAGAACGGTATACCACTTATTATATTCAACAAATGTGGTGATAAACCTATTCCAAAGTACAGTATACCGTTGAAATCTGGTTTTTCGAAACCGTATAAATCCATCATTTGCAAGAATACGCCAACGTTTGGATACAATTTTAATCCACTGAAGTACGTTTCCAAGAAGAAGTGTGAATAAAATCCGTGAATGTTAGCTGGATTAGCAAGACCAAGTGTTACACCAGAGTTTTTCAAAAGTACTTGTCCTCCAAAAAGCTCTGCTGAATCTTTGAACAACGTTAGGGCAACTGAAACATCGTATTCTGTCTTGACTGGCTCTGATAGTTTCGTTGTTACCAATCCTAAGAAACTTGTATCGTTGTTGAGTGCAAGTAATAATGAATTTTGTGTGTATAAGCTATCTAAGGTAAAAAGGTTATTCAAATTTTCACTTGAAGCAATTATCCAGTTTGCAATTCTCATCTGTCTTGAGAAGAGATTTGTGAATGTGTAAATTCCAAAGCTTACTGTGTTGGCTTCTATCGATGGTACATCTAAACCACCTATCAAACTGAAGATACTGTCAAGAGCGTAATCTTTGTTCGACTTGAAACTTGCCCCGGTTATAGCGTACATCGTTGTGTTAGGTGAAAGATCAAGACCGCCTAATGTTAGTTGACCTGATAGATTGTAATCGTTCGTTGGATACACGTAACTTGCCGAAAATCCCCAGAAATCTTTCATCGCTAAGAAACCTGCAAATTGTCTAAAGCCAAGTATACTGAAATCGAAAGAATTTGGGTCTTGTTGGAATACATCAAGTATAGGTGTTAATACAACAAACGTATCATTTTCAACATTTGCAAATGTGAAGATGATGTACAGATTGTGTATCACGCTATCGTCGTCTTGAACTTGTGAAGTGTACATCGGAGCCCATGTCACAGGTCTTAAGAAAGTCCCAATTCTGAAGGTTAATTCGTTACCTTTCTGATATTCATTTTGTTCGATTACAATATCAGACGGAGGATTTTGATTTGGTAATTGAGCTAACTCTTGGAGTTCTATCTTTGTCTTGTAAATTCCCATACCACCGGTTTTACCGTAAGGTATGTAACTTACATAGTACAATTCGTCTTTGTGAATTGTGAAATCGGATAATAGAAGCTTGTCTGCGAGTTTATAAAATTTACCGTTCTCTATGTTGTAATAGTAAGGTATTATGTAATTACCTTCAACTCTTGAAAATAGTATCCGCTTTTCGGATATCTTTACAAACGGACCTTTCATGTTTCTATCTTCTATTTTCGCTATCTCATTTCCATTTTTGTCAAGAACAACTATCTTGTTGTCAATTGTTAGGAAAGCTATGTAATCTTCCGATACATCCATTGTTCTTATGTACCCATCGTATGTGTATTCAAAGTTTCCATTGATTTGTCTGATTTTAGACTTCAGAGTTTTTGTATCGTAATAACTCACGTAAATCTTACCTTTTTTAACTCCAAATGAAGTTATATATCCAGAAGCAATCATTTTGTTTGATGTAACATTCCAAACTTTATTCTCATACTTATCGAATATCTGAGATGTTGTAAGTGCATATACTTTATTTCCATCATATTTTACATCGTATGCATTTAAAGATATATCCTTTTCAACTTTGAAATTCAAATCATCGAGCATCAAAACGCCACTTTCAACCGAACCAACATAAGACGTTACCGCACCGAATGATTGTCGTAAAACTGCTAAATCGTTACCAACGGAATCAAGGCGGATTGCGTATGAGTTTCTTAATTGATAAATCAACTTACCTTGTTCATAGTCAAGTTTGGTCAAGGACATAATCCAGTCTGTGTAAAGTTCATCGAATTTCTTACCAAAAGCGTATTCGTAGGGGTCTGTAACTTCTTTACCATAGATTTCATAGAATGGGATTGTCTCTGAGGTCTTGGCAAGGAATTTCTTCATCTGTTCAAGGCCGTATGTATCGACAAGATACTTATAAAACCCAGCTGTTAAGTTGTAATACAACAAACCTCCACGGTAATCATCTTGTGGGATTATCTCTTTGTAATTAAAAGATGGGAAATTTGGCAACGAGTAATAATACAGTCCTGAAGAAAAGAACGGGTTATTAAGCCTACCGGAAGACAACGAGAATGAACTTTCCGCAAAGACCGTTGTTCCTTCCACGAAAGGGCTACTCAGTTGTGGTAAGTAAGGAATTCCCGTAATCAAACTTAAAAACTTCGCCCAGTTGTCTTGATAAGATAGATGACACATATGAGCAAATTCGTGGATAATCAAATACGTGTACCAATCTTCCAAAGGTAAATAAAAGTGCATGTAACCTTCCGGTGGCCAGACGTAAAGAACTATAGTCTTATGCAATATTACCTGTGTATATCCATTGCTTATAGCTCCCTTGTCTTGTAAGACGATGGTAATCCTACCTGGGTCGTAACCTACAAGATTGACAACATCTTGTCTGACACTTTCAAATATGTTGCCAACTTTCACTGCAACGTCAAGATAAGCTTCAGGATAAACGATATCTGCATGCTCAAAGTGTAATACACCACCGAAAGTGAGTAAAGATAAAAATACCACTACCACAAAACTCAAAGCTTTCTTCATAATAATACCACTCCCCTCATATACACCACTCTGATTATGTTCTTGAATTCAAGTATCCAACAACTATATCGTTGAACTTTGGATATCTTCCAATTTCTTTGGCTTCTTCACTTACCTTTACAAGTAATTCATCACCAACTATACCTATCGCAGTACCACTTAAGAAATTCTCTCCTTTGCCGATAACTCTGTGTTTTTCCTTTGCTTCGTCTATCGAATCTGCGTAAATTACCACACCAGATTTTATTATCGCAAAATCAGTTGCATACTCTTCAAGTTCAAATATCTCATGAGAAGATATAAGAATAGTTCTACCTTCGTTTGAAACACTCTTAATGAGTCCCATTATTTCAAAGCGTGTCGTTGGATCTAAATGTTGCGTTGGTTCATCTAAAATCAACAATTGCGCACCTGAAGATATGGCTAAGATTACGAAAAATAAAGTCTTCATACCGATAGAATATTCTTGAACTTTCTGGGATAAGTCAAAATTGTACCTACTCATTAGGGTCTCATACGTTCGTCTATCCCAATTCTCGTAAAGAGTCGACCAAAGTTTTTCGTAATCGTTTGCGGTGAAATTTCTAAAGACTCTCCTATCTTCTGAAACCACCGCTATCTGTTTTTTCAACAAAGGTTTAAAGGGTTCACCAAAGATATTTATCTCTCCACCATCTTTTGAAATAGCATCAAGTATACACTTTATCGTCGTTGTCTTTCCAGCACCATTTGGACCTATAAGTGCAAAGATACTACCTTTTTTAATACTAAAAGATATATCACTCAGCACTTGTTTGTTTGTGAATCGCTTTGAAAGGTATTTGACTTCCAGTACGTTTACACTTTCTTCAATTATACTCGCCATATTCATCTTTTTCCACCCCTCTTATCGAATGCTAAGTAACCAACAAACAGAAGTGCTATGGAAAAAACCAAAGATCCAATTAAATTACCTTGCTCAGACGGACTGATAAGCCTGTATATATTCGAATCCGAACGCCAAGCGCACATCAACGAATCGACAATCAAAATCATGAAAGCAGCAGCTACCCCATCAACTCCAAGCATCGTTAATGTGATTATTGCACCGTAATATCCTGCCAGATATATCATCGCACTGAGTAAATCTCTTAGAGCTAACAGAAAACTATCGTAAAACGGCAATCCGACAAACGTACTCAACAACAACAAGAACGTCATGAACGAAAATTCGTACCAGTAAATCATCTTACTTGTGAATGGTAAAAAGGTAAGCAACTCAATTCTGTTGTGTCTTATATCGCTAACTATTGAAAAAAGCATTATGAAAAACAAAGAGAACATCTTAACATTTGCGTTTGGGAAGAACATAACAACGATGAAGAGCAAAATAGTCTTAGTCTTCTCAACAAATTGTTTTCTTAGATAAGCACTGAAATACTGTAAATAACCTTGTAATGTTGAACTAAGTTCACTCATTTTTCCATACCTCCTCAATCAATGCGATAGTTGTGTACAAATCGATACGCTTTGATTTTAGTTCACCGACAACTTTTTTTATAGACTCTATTACTTCTTTATCAATCGGTATGTTTTCGGAAATGAAATACCCTACGCCTTGTTCAGCTTCAACGATACCTTCCAATTTAAGTCTCTCAAGAGCTTTAAGTATAGTATTTACGTTTACATCGAAGATACTCTCAAGTTCCCTTACTGGAGGCAATTGCATTCCCTTTTTCAATTGACCGGTCATTATCTTTGTTTTAATCTGATTTACAATCTGAAGATAAACCGGCACACCACTGTGTTTATCAACTTTCTTAAAATTTATGTACACAGTATTCTCCATCATTCTCTCACGACCTTCACTCCATTACTTTGAACATTTACTGGCTCTTGAGCTAAGTTCTTGAATTTCACGGTACCTCCAACACCGTCGATATTAAGCGAAAGCTTCTTACCACCAACGTAAATGAGCGTTCCATTTATGCCCGTTCCAGAAATTTCGAAATTCTCACAATTTGATAATTGCATGTTCATCGTGATTCCTACTCCACTAAGTTCAAAATGCCCCACGTTATACGAACCTTTCAAAGTTACTCCAACACCATCTGTAACCATCTTATTGGAAGAAAAATTACCGTCTAACTCAACACCCGTTCCGTCGATATCGATTTCATCAACTTCGAAATCCCCGTTTACTTTCACAGAAACAGCTGAAAAATGAGACTTAGTCGTATTTAACCTTCCTGAAATCTCAAGACCTACGGCTGATACGTCAATTACGTTAATATTACTATTTCCCAGTTGCAAAACATATGTCGATTTATTATCGCCACCATGAATCTCTACCTTTTTACCAATCTTCTTTACAGAAAGCACCTGCGGATACTTTATCTTCGAACCATCGACAAAGGAAATCACCGCTTTGCCTTTAATGTCCACTTCTATACTTTCTGAATTATCAATTGTCGTATCAAAATTATAGAACCTTCCTTTGCTTAAATTTGAAAACTCCCAGTTTTTTAAAGTGCTTTCGATAAAATCGGTAAGAAAATTAGTGTGACCGGTCTTCACCAAATACTCAACTGAGGTAACACCTGCAACGGGAATCAAGAAAAAAATCACCGATAGTGCAATGAAACCAGCCATCTTGCCTGTGTAATACTTAAGTAAAAATCCGACCGACACAATCGCACCAAATACGGTTACAACCTTTAACGGTACGTATGGTACAAAAAATCCAGTAATACCAAAGACAAATACTAATAGAAGAAACAACCACTCCTCAGATAAATTCACCTTCATACAACAACCTCCGAAATTGAATTAATACATTTGTCCTTGACTTTATAGTGTTATATAAATATAGAACACTATAAATATATCAATAATTGTCTAAAAATTCAAGTGAATATTTGGTGTCTTGTATTACTCTACGGTTAATATTATTACAAAAAAAGAAAAGTCCTTCCGCTGAGGAAGGACTTCAAGGACCTTTTTGTGATAACGCGTTATATATCTTTCTTTGTCGTTTTTTCCCACATTGTAATTTATCGGAACGTAACCAACGGATGGACGTCCTGAACCTGAGTTTCTGTACATGTCCATAAGCGCGTAGATTTCCTTTGGCATATCGGTGGATACATTCAATCCAAGCTCTTTGGCTTTTTCTACAGTGATAGGATAATCGTGAGTCCACACACCGCTTACGAGCTGCTCAGCTATTTCTTCGGCTCTATCTTTGTATTTTTCCTTGAGTAATTCTGTTACATACTCTTTCATCTGTTTTATAGCTTTTTCAGCGATGTCGGCAAGAATCAAAGTTTGATCATCAACTTTGTTTATATCTTTCTTCTTGACAACGCTAAGTATAGATGCTGCCGGATACTGACCAAGTTGTGGATCGACTGGACCGAGTACCGCATTTTCATCCATTACTATTTCATCAGCTGCAAGGGCTATCAATATTCCACCGGACATGGCATAGTGTGGTACAAAGACAGTTACCTTTCCCTTGTGCTTTTTAAGTGCATTCGCTATCTGTTCTGCCGCAAGAACAAGACCTCCAGGTGTATGAATAATGAAGTCAATAGGCATATCATCTGGCGTCATTTTAATCGCTCTCAATACTTCTTCGGAATCTTCAATGTCTATAAATTTCCTGATACCTAATCCGAAAAAACTTATAGACTCTTGACGATGGATGAGTGTAATAACTCTACTTTTCCTTTTTCGCTCAATCAAAGATATTAGCCCATCTCTTGATGAATTAAGGGTGAAATTTTTTACTATAGGTATAAATGATGACAAAATCAAAACCATCCAGAAAATCTGAAAAATAATAGTGAAAATATCTGCCATGGAATAACCCCCAAATGATTAATTTATTTTACATTTTTCAGTTCTTCCCTTTTCTTTCTGTATTCAAATATCGGAGCATCGCCGGGTATGAGATTTTCGCTCATTCTAAGTTCACTCTTTTTAGGTATCTGTGTTTCTACCACTCTTTTATCTTGGTGAAGTACTTTTTTGTTGAAAGGTGTGCCCAATATTGCAATCAACTTATCAATCGATTTGACCTTTGTAAATCCGACATAAAACCTAAGGTATATCATCGTGTGTTCTTCATCTATCGGTGCAAAAGCTGCGGTAACTCTTATTTTTTCTGCTATGTGATTTTGCCAGATGTTCGGAAATTTGAATTCAAGATAGACTTGGCTCTTTTCATTCATGTCAATTTCTTGGGGCTTTCTGGCTGGTCTACCGTCATCGATTCTGTTGAATACATAAAAATAGAACATTGTGTCTCCAACCCATTTAACAACCGGACCATCTACAACCGTTCTATTTCCTCTGCCTATGGTGTTATAGTGAACGAATGGTACATGCACTGGGTCAAGTTGATTCTCTATAGCTCTTGAATAATGAACGTTCCAAACTTCTTGAAATTCACTATAAGCTAAATCATCAGTTATATCATCGAAGTACTTCGGAGAATTTTCCGGTTCTTTATCACCATACCAAATCCAGATAAAACCTGCCGTTTCGTACGTTTTGTAAGTGCGAACTTTGAAATTCTCTGGTACAGGCGTGTTTCTTCCATTAGCTGGAATTACTCTCACACGCCCAGTTTCATCGTACTCAAACCCGTGAAAAGGACACATAATACGTTCACCATTTCCAAGAATTTTTCCATGAGAAATAGACGCACCTCTGTGACAACAGATATCCGAGATACAGTGAACCTTTCCTTTTTCATCTCTCCAAAGTGCAAGTTTCTCACCAAAACGTGTAACACCTATCAGTCGACCTTTTTTAACTTCTTTTGATGATAACGAAACGTACCATTGATTTTTTATCATAAACCTTTCCCCTTGTTTGGAAGTTGGAAGTTCATAAACTCAGATAAACATTCGTGTTCGCTTTTTATATTCCAAATACTCTTCTCCGAACTCTTCTATCAATTTTTTCTCTTCAACGATCGCACGGTACACAAACGCTATAGTTGGAAAGACAAAAATGAATATAGAAGACGGTATATGTTGAAAGACGAGCGCTAAACCAAGGAAAGCTATAATCTCTCCTGTGTAACTTGGATGGCGGATCTTACTGTATAATCCTTTTGTTACAAGTTTTTTGTCCTCCAAAACACCGATATCCGGTGTGAAATGTTTGCCAAGTGTCATTATCGAAAAGAAGCGTAAAAACACTCCAATAGTAAGTACAATTGAACCAGCTATCTGAAAAGTACCAAACTCTCTTGTTCGCCAAATCATTCTGAAATTCGACGGATAAATAGCCAAAAATACTCCAAGAAAGATTAAAAACATGATTATGAACTTGCTTTTCCTTTCCAGTATCTTGTAATATCCGTTTTTTCTTAAAACAAGTACATAGAAATCTATTACCCACCAAAATATTACAGTTAACCAAAACACTAATCGCATTCAAATTCCTCCCAGATAAATTACTTTTCAAGTTTCTTAATCTCTTCTTTAGCAATTATAACATTTTCTTCGTGTGCCTTTGCAAATAATTTATGAGGTTCCAAGGATAGTACATTCTTAAACATTTCAAGTGCTTTTTGTGTGTTGTTCATCTTAAGATACAAATATCCCCAGTTCAGATACAAACCAGAATAATCACCGATGTATTTTTGAGCTTCCCTAAAGTACACTTCACTCTTAGAATAATCGTTAAACGGCCAAGGTGGACTCATGTACCTAATTGCAATTCCCATGTAAGCTAAACCTTTGTAAGTATCATTGTCTAAGTACTTAATAGCTTTGGTCATGTATTCGTCAAAAGCATTAAGTAATGAAAGCTTTTGAAAAACGTTAACGTATTCTATCAAACGTGATGTCGAAAGTCCAGCTATGTAATAGGCTTTTCCGTTGTTTTGTTGTGCATTGACAACTTCTTGAGAAAGAGCTAAAGCTTTTTCAAAATAAGGTCTTCTGTCACGTTCATTTTTTCCAAGATTTCCGTACTCAAGATAACATTCAGCTAAGAGAACTTTGAATTCATAAACGTGTGTATTTGTTATCTTCGGTATAGTGCTTTCTATAGACTTAATTAAATTAGACAATTCATCACGGTTTTGATAAGACCGTGCGTTTAAAAATCTTTGATATAGACTATTGTACAATTCTTGACTGGCAAAAAGAACTGATGAAAGAAATAGAAAAATACTGAGCGATAAAAACCTTCTATATCTCATTTTTCACACTCCTCACAATTAATCTCTTGATTTCAAATCTATGCTTATAAGCTATTATTGCAAGATTTCCAAAGTAAAGTATCAATAATTCGAATCTGCCATTTATGACTTTCCACAATGTGTAAAAAAACAATATAAAAAAACCAACGAAAACTCTTAGAGCATCATCTTCGGGGGTTGTTTTCTTTTTACCTTTGAATTTATTGATAATCGAAAAAATAGTGAAAACACCACCAAGCAACGTTGGACCTTCCCACATAGTCAAGACCGACCAAGCTCCAAATGTTGTTGCAACAGCTTTTCCGCCTTTGAATTTTAAGAAAGGTGAGAAAGCATGACCAGCTATTCCTGCAAGTGCTGCAATTGATACTACGTAAGGATTTATATCTGGATTTAATACTCTGTTTTTCCAAGCAAATAAAGCTAAAGGAAGCAATCCTTTAAAATAATCAAGAGCAAGAGCACTAAACCCCCATTTAAAACCTGCTGCTCTCCAAAGGTTAGTTGAACCAGGGTTGCCATCTCTGACTTTGCGTAAATCAACACCTTTGATTTTTGCTAAGATACTTGAGTACATAACGGATCCGGATAAAAATTGGATAGCGATAATTAAAAAATAATACAAACCCTTAGACATCTATCTCCCTCCCTCTCCATGTGACTTTCCGAACAACAACAGTTCTGTACAACGAATAGAAAAACACTATCAAGAAAAAGGAAAAATGCACCGGATATAACAAAGCATCGTACCATTTGTAACCACCAATTGATTTTGAGAGTATGTAAACTAATGTTGAAAACACCAAGTGCCTAAGAAGAATGTACCATATCGGAAAAGTGAAATTTGAAAAAGACGAATAAAAGCCTGCAATCCATACAAATGCTAAAAGAAAATTGATAAATCCACCACTTATTGCACCAGATGACATGTTCTTTGAGAAACCTTCAAACAACTGTTTAAAACCTTCCGGATACATACGAAATTTGATAATCCCATTACCAATAAAATTTGTAACTCTTATGCCTTTATTAACGTAAAGCTTGCCAAGTTTTATATCCTCAAGCACGGAATCTCTAACCGCCTCATGACCCCCGGTGTACTCATAGTCTTTCCGTGAAGTTAATATAACCGGTCCAAAGACACCTGAAGGTTTCTTTGAAGGAAAGCCAAGCATATTGCTTGCATAAACAACAAGAAAGTTAAAAGTCAAACTTAGATGCTCATAAAACCTTTCAAAGCGTTGGTATGGCCAAACAGAAATCAAACCACCGTATTTTTCGTACTGTGTAACCAGAGATTCTATAGCATGATACGACGGTTCAACATCGGCATCCATAAACACCAATAAATCGCCGGAAGATGAAAGATAACCATTCCAAATAGCCCATGACTTTCCAACCCAACCTTTCGGCGGTTCAGTTGTTAATCGTACTACCTTCACATTTTTAAACGAACTTGCAATTTCGTAAGTCTTATCCCAAGAATTATCATCGACAACGATAATCTCATAGATAGGTATGCTTTGTTGAGATAGAAAAGATAATATCTTTCCTATATTTCTTTCCTCATTTCTTGCCGGGATTATAACCGAAACTTTCCAGTCTTTTCTTTCTTGGTTTTTTGAAGAAAATTCCATATTCAATTTCTTCTTGATAGAAAACTTCAAATAAAACAAAGAAATAAAAAAAGAGAGTCCCAAAACGAAGATATTTAAAAGCATACAAGTACCCCCTTCTACAAAGGTAAAAAGTTCGGTAAATTTAACGGTATGTATATTATACCAAAATTATTATTAACTTAAAAGTTGACTTTGTTTAATTTTTTGTGTATAATTAGGTAAGACT
>CAZOAS010000011.1:0-2634 GCA_964577745.1 uncultured Fervidobacterium sp. | reverse complement strand
AATTCGTGAAATGAAAAGGAGTGATAACTATGGTATCTGAAAAAGATAGGAAAAAAACATTATTAACGTTATTTTTTATAGTATTTGCGGACATGCTTGGATTCGGGCTTATAATACCACTTTTACCATACTATGCAAAGCAATTCGGTGCCAGTGACTTAATAGTAGGTGTATTGTCAATGGTTTACCCTCTTGGTCAAATATTCGCCTCACCTTTGATCGGTCGTATGTCTGATAAATTTGGAAGGAAAATCGCACTGTTACTAAGTGTTGGAGGAACTTTCCTATCATTGTTACTATTGGGATTTGCAAAATCACTGACCTTGATATTCATATCAAGACTTGTCGATGGACTAACAGGTGGAAATATCACAGTTGCGCAATCTTATATAAGCGATTTTACAGATGAGAAATCACGTTCGAAAAGCCTTGGTATGATAGGTGCGGCGTTTGGTTTGGGATTCATACTCGGTCCAGCATTCGGTGGTTTTCTAAGCAGGTGGGGATTTTCGGTACCTGCGTTTTTTGCCGCAGGTTTATCATTTATCAATTTGCTGAATATAACCTTTCTCTTGCCAGATTCTAAACCTGTCAGTAATCCGAAAAATGTTCCATACAATTTCCAAGAACTGAAAAAAACGTTCTCTGACAAAAAAGTTTTTTCGTTGCTTTTTACAAAGTTTTTCTATTCTCTTGGTTTTACAACTTTTGAATCATCTTTCGCACTTTTTGCAATGAGAAGACTCAATCTCCCACTTTCTCAAACAAGCTTTGTTTTGGCGTATGTCGGTATCGTACTTGTGATAACTCAAGGTTTCTTGGTTGGTAAAATAACAAAGAAATTTGCCGAGTATGTTGTGGTAAAATACCTTATACCAATCGCTGTGATTTTGTTAGGTCTATATTCCTTTTCAAACAACATACCAATATTACTTTTAATTCTAACACCTTTGTCAATTTCTTCAGCGTTAATTGGTGTTTCTATAACATCCCTTTCGACAAAATCGGTATCAAAAGACAAATTAGGTGGTACACTTGGAGTGTTTAATTCAGTCGACAGTCTGACACGAATAATCAGCCCTCTAATTGGGGCGATGGTTATCCAATTTTTAGGTCCGAAATACCTGGGAATAGTTATAGCTTCATCTTTGTTTTTCAGCTATTTGATATTTTCATTTAAATTCATACCCACGTTCGCAAACGGCAAGGAACTTGAAGTCTAATCAAGCCAAATTTAAAGGGGGATAGGCTATGGAGAGAAAGGTTGTATTGTTACACAATTTCGAAAAGCAAGACATTTTGAAAATCATGAAGTTAATAAAGGAAGCTTTTAACGAAGACATAATATTCGCAAGCACAACACCTACGAGTTTGAAATGGACAGTTGAAGATTTATTAGAAGAACTCAACAAAGAACACGAAGAATTCAAAAAGTTGAGAAATCAAACAAATAATAAATAAAAAAGCGGGCTAAATGCCCGCCTTGTGTTTTATTTGTTTTTCATTTTCCAAGGATAAACGATTCGTAAGCTACTTTTATCAAAGGCTCACGATAACCTTCTGGATTTTCAGCGATGAAACCCTGAGAGATAGTCCAAAAGATTATTCCACCGTATCCATTTTCGATGGCGAATCGTCCTTTGGCTTTTATAGATTCTTCGTCATCGTAAGATATGTAATTACAATCAAAAAATGGAGATTTTTCATTTAACGGTATACTCAAATACGGTACCATGGCGTTACTATCCCACTTTCTGTATTTCTTTTGTATCTCCAAACCTTCTTTGTTAAACAGCATCCAACTTGGAAAATAATTATCACCACCTCTTATCTCATTCTTACCCCAATCGGTTGGTTGATTTGGCTCTGTTATTCCACCAGAATAACCTATAGCATACAAGCCAACACCCATACCAAGTTTTGACTTAGGGAATCCAGCGTCGGATAATCTTTTAAGCGTATCCTCTACCGAAATAGGTGTATTAGGTTTGGCACCCTTCAAAGGGCTATTATGCCAAGACCACCAACCTGAGCCTATCCAAGCGGTTGCTGGATAGTAAGACATAACGTTGTACTGGTCTATGTAAAGAGCTAAATCAATTACCCACTTTGGCACGGTTTGATAATTAGAATTTATCATACCTCCAGGGACGGTGAGGATTTTCTTAGGTAATTTTTCCCTTAAAGTTTTAACAAGTTCAACAAACAAATTGCCATCTATATCGTCTTCCCAATCGATATCAATACCGTCGAAACCATATGTGTTCACAGTGTTTACCAAATTATTTATAAACTTCTCCTTTTGATTTCTCATTGCTTCTAATATCTCGTCACCGTTGCTTTCTCCACCTATCATCAACAAAGCCTTTCGACTTTTCTTATGAGCAAGGCTTATAATCTCATCAACCCACTGTTTACCTTCCTGAACTGTATGATGATAAAATCTCAAATCCAAGCTACCATCTGAATTCACAAGGGCAATTCCAACGGCTATATGTGTTAAATAATCGAAATTAATATCCGAAGGCAACTGTCTTGATTCACCTTGCTTAGCTGGACCATGTTGATAACCTACGTAATAGCCCATTACCCAGCGAGTTGAAGTTATGTTTTCATTCGTCATTTTATCAAAAA
>CAZOAS010000010.1:4717-24461 GCA_964577745.1 uncultured Fervidobacterium sp. | reverse complement strand
TCAACACCGTTTGTTGCAACTTTCAATGCATTGTAAATGGCTAACCTATCTGAGTTACCATGTGCTTTCACAACCACACCATCCACACCAAGGAAGAATGAACCACCGTACGTTCTTGGGTCAAGTTTCTTCTTCAACTTTTTCAATGTCCTTGCAAATATCAAAGCACCGATCAAACCATCTATACTCTTTTTAGCTTCCTGTTTAATTGTATTTGATATGAGTTTTGCAACCCCTTCCATTGTTTTCATAGCTATGTTTCCGGAAAATCCATCGGTAACAACGACGTCGACTGTTCCAAGGTTGATATCGTTGCCCTCTACATTTCCGTAAAATGTTTCTTTCAGATGCTCTTTCAAAAGTGCGTAAGCCTGTTTTTCTCGTTCTGTTCCTTTATTTTCTTCGCTTCCTACGTTCAAAAGTCCCACTTTTGGTGAAGATTTACCAAGGATCTTAGCATATTCAATTCCCATTATCGCAAATTGCAATAACCATTCCGGTTTTACTTCAGCATTTGCTCCAGCATCGATAAGCACAGTGAAATCTTTCACTGTTGGCACTGGAACGGCAAGAGCCGGTCTATCTATACCTTTAATTCTTCCCACAACAAGAGTGGCACATGACAAAAGCGCACCTGTGTTACCAGCACTGACAATAGCATCCGCACGCTTTTCTTTCACAAGCGTTGAGGCGATGTACATAGAACTTTCTCTTCTTCTCAGTGCATCTGTAGGCTTAACATCCATCGGTAAATAATCTTGAGCTTCGATGAGCTCAACAAAATCACTATATTGCTCAAAACTCTTTAGAGCGTCTGGAAGACCAACGACTAAAAGTTTCACATCCTTAGGCTTCTTTCTCAACTCATCCAAATACATAAAAGCGCCGGCTTTTATCTCCTCCGGCGCTCTATCTCCGCCCATTAAATCCAAAGCTATGCGGTTCATTTCGCTACCTCAAACACCTGCTTCTTTCCATAGTAACCGCATCTTAAACATACTCTGTGTGGTTGCTTTGGGGCACCACAATTTGGACATGTTGTAACTGCAACGCTGAATGCTTTGTAAATCTTTGCTCTCTTGTGGTGTGTTCTACTTCTTGAACGCTTCTGCTTTGGTACTGCCATGTTTATCCCTCCTGTGTATGCTTGATTTTACGCAATATTTCAAACCTTGGGTCTATTTTCTCTTCAGAGTCTTTACACTTGTGCTCGGGTTCTTCATTTAAATCGGCTCCACAATACGGACACAAGCCTTTACAATCAGGTTTGCATACAAAAACATCCGGTGCGCTACTAACTATTCCTTCGAGTATTCTCTCTTCAAGGTCTATTATATCACCGGTTAGTAAAATCTCGTTCGATAAATCTTTTAACTCTTCATTCTTATGCGTATATTTCTTCTCAAAAGTATACACCGCTTCGACGATTCCGTCAATGTACATTTCTGAAATTTTTAAACACCTATCACACGGTCGTTCTACGTATCCTCTTGCGTAACCCCCAAGAAGTATCTTATTATCTGCGTAAGTTAAAACAAGTTTAACTTTAAAACCATCACCGATAACTTTGTAAGTTCCCGTGTGAAGTTTAATTTCATTGATAGTATAAGTTCCTTCTATTACCTTTCTTTTTTCATTTATAAGTTCTTTCACATTTATTTTCCACATTGCAATCACCTCGGGACTTTGGTATTATAATTATAGTACCTTTTTTCGAAAAGTTAACTGAGAAAAAATTAATATAGTGTAAATTTTCTTATATACTTGTGATATAATTATTCTTTGGTGGTGAGAAAGAGTGGAATGGTTTAGAAAGTTTGTGGATTGGTTGTCCAATTTTCCAAATTGGTGGAAGAGTCTTCAAAAAGGGCAAAAATTAATAATCATAATAGTCATAGCCTCCATCGTGCTGGCCATAGTTTTTCTTGCAATTGTTAACGCACCAAGGTATCAGTTATTGTTAACAACTAGAACAGAACAAGATGCGGGAGGTATAATTCAACAGCTCGAATCACTCAACATACCTTACAAAGTTGAGGCAGGTAATAGGATACTCATTCCAACAACTTACAACGTCTACGAAATTAGAATGAGACTCGCTTCTTCAGGAGTGTTATCAGGTTCCACAAGAGGTTTTGAGATTTTAGATCAAACCTCTCTTGGAGCAACGAGTTTTGATAAACAAGTCAGATACCAGATAGCTCTTCAAGGTGAGCTTGAACGAACTATTTCTACAATCAAAGGTGTACAGAGTGCAAGAGTTGTTCTGACGCTTCCAAAATACACGTATTACGTTCGTGGTGAGATGTCTGAACCACGTGCATCGATAATGGTTGTAATGGAAGTCGGACAGAGTTTAAGTAAAGAACAAGTAAGAGGTATAGTTTCTTTGGTTCAAGGAGCTGTGGAAGGAATAAAACCGGAGAATATACGAGTTATAGATCAAACCGGTCAAGATTTAACGACCTTGTTAAACCTTGACCAGTCAACAGCTCTGGCATCAACAAAGATGGAATTGAAAGTCAATCTTGAGAATTACTACAAGCAAAAGATAAAGGTACCATTGGAAAGTGTCTTTGGACCTGGAAGAGTTGAAGTTATCCCGGATGTTAAACTTAACTGGGAGAAAATTGAAAAACAAATAACCACTTACACAGCTCCAAACAGAAAAGAAGGATTGGTGAGAAGTAAAGAAACGGAATCAGAAAAGTCTACAACACGCCAAGGTGTTGAGGGACCTGTTGGTACGGAATCGAATATCCCACCAACGACATATGAAACAACGGAAGGTACTGGAAGTACAACATATGAAAAAAATCATGAGATAGTAAACTATGAACTTAATCAAATGGTCGAGAACATCGTTAAAAATACAGAAGGAGAGATAGAAAACATAACCGTTTCGGTGATTATCGATTCATCATCGACAGTCCTTGAAAAAACACCAAAGGATCAAGTAGAAAAGTACG
The DNA here is from genome assembly GCA_964577745.1 of uncultured Fervidobacterium sp. Classification (GTDB taxonomy): domain Bacteria; phylum Thermotogota; class Thermotogae; order Thermotogales; family Fervidobacteriaceae; genus Fervidobacterium. The sequence continues at coordinate 21,492 of CAZOAS010000010.1, read as the reverse complement.
TACAGACTATCGTTGAAAAAAGTATTTACGCAAATACTCCAGAGGGTTCTGTCACATACGCTGTTGCATTCTTACCATTTAGTAGAGAGATACAAGAACAATTCTACAAGGAATTGGAAAACGTAACAAATCTTCAAAGACTACGAACACGTTTGATATTGGTCTTGCTTGCTTCGATACTGATTTTCTTTGCCACATACCTTGGATTAGTACAATTCAGAAAGATTAAAGCTAAGAAAATTCTCCAACAAAGATACAAAATGTTGCAAGAAGAAGCGCAACGTGCTATTAGTGAACTTGCCGAGGAAGAGGTTTTACCTGGTGGAGAAGAGGAAGCACTTATCGAACAACTCAAAGCTTACTTACAACAAGTTGCTGAAACTACACCAGAAGAAGTTGCAACTGTACTAAAGGTATGGATTTCTGAAAAATCTTAAGACTTGTGGAAGGGATGAGATAAATGGCTGGTAAACTTACCGGAAGAAGGAAAGCCGCCATATTGCTTGTGACAATGGGACCTGAACGTGCCGCAAGAGTCCTTAAAAATCTTGAAGATTCGGAAGTCGAAGCACTAACCATAGAGATAGCGAATCTTGGAAAAGTCACCAACGAGGAGAGAAAAGCTGTTCTTGAAGAATTTCAAAGTCTAACAAAGGCACGTGAGATGATAATCTCCGGTGGTATAGAATATGCAAAGGAAATGTTGATCAAGGCATTTGGACCTGAAAAGGCGATGCAAATTATCGAAAGGCTCGTTTCGAATTTGGCTGTTAAACCATTTGAATTCATGAAATCGGCGGATGTCGTTCAGATTGTTAACTTTTTACAATCTGAACACCCACAGACTATTGCTCTCGTTCTAAGTTTTTTGGATACAAGAATTGCAGCGCAAGTACTCGGTTCGTTACCAGAAAATTTACAACTTGAAGTTATAAAACGTATCTCGTTACTTGAAAGGGCATCCCCTGATGTTGTTAAAGAAGTGGAAAAATTACTTGAGAAAAAATTCGCCGGTGTGGCTACACAAACGATGAGTGCTGTTGGTGGATTAGATACAGCAGCCGAGATTATGAATAATCTCGATAGATCAACTGAAAAGAACCTTATGGAACGTCTTACTTACGAAACACCAGAACTTGCTGAAGAAATTAGAAGAAGAATGTTCGTCTTCGAAGATATACTCAAACTCGACGATAGGTCTGTTCAACTCGTGCTTAGGGAAGTTAATACCCAAGACCTTGCTGTTGCACTGAAAGGTGCTTCCGAAGAGTTGAAACAGAAGATATTCAACAACATGTCTAAACGCGCACAACAATTGTTGAAAGATGAAATAGAATTCATGGGACCTGTAAGGGTTAAAGACGTCGAAGAAGCGCAACAGAAAATCATAAATATAATCAGAAGACTTGAGGAAGCTGGCGAAATTGTCATCGCCCGCGGTGGCGGAGAAGAATTGATCACGTAATCACTTGCAAGTGCCGAGTTACGATTAACGGGCAAAAAAGTTTCGAGAGACGAGTTACGAGTAGCAAGAAAGTGATTATTTTTTGTTTTCTCACGTGCTACTCGATACTCGAAACTCGTAATTGATTATATTTTCGCAATCGCAACCCAAAACTCGGAATTTGTAACTTGAAGCTATTCCATGCCGGTTCCGGTTTCCTGACTCCGTATTCCGAGTTCAGAAAGGGAGCCTTACTCATGTGGGATGAAAATGTCTATTGCTGTGTTGACATAGAAACTACCGGTATTGATCCATCAGGTGGAGATAGGATAGTTGAGATCGCAATTGTTCCGGTGTACAAAGGTAAGATAGTGAAAGAATGGGTTTATTCTTCATTAGTTAATCCAAAAGTAAATATCCAGGCATATGCACAAAGCGTTCATAAAATCAGAAATGCTGACCTTCAAAATGCGCCAGAACTTGACGAGATAATTTCTGTCGTGCGTAAGTACGCATCAGATACGATAATGGTATTTCACAATGCGCGATTCGATTTAACTTTTCTTGACTATGCCGCAAAAGAAGTGGGGCAATTACCATTAGATGTGTATTATATAGATACACTCGACATATCACAAGCGGTCTACGGTAAGCGTAGAAAACTCGAAAGTTTAGCTCAGGAATTTAAGATAAATCATAAAGTTACACATAGGGCTTATGATGATGCGTTTGTAACGGCGAATGTGTTTATAAAGTTCTTTGAAAAATTCGGTTGGGAGGTTATCCATGAGTTTTTAAAAAGATGGATGGGAAGGGAGTACTGACTATGGTTAAAAATTACATTCTTGATACTAATGTACTTATCCACGATCCAGAGGCTATTTACTCGTTTGAAGATAATAACATCTTTATACCTCTACCAGTTATAGAAGAACTCGACAGATTGAAACGTGAACAAGGAAGAGTCGGAAAGAACGCAAGAACGGCGATAAGAATTCTTGACGAACTAAGAGAAAAAGGGGATATACATCAAGGAGTCAAACTCGAAACGGGTGGAACCCTCACCATTCCCGTATTAAGCGAATTTGATTTTGATAGACATCAGGTCAAATTTTTGTTTGAAAAATACGTGGACAATTGGATAATAGCCTACAGTTCTTACTTAAAAGAGCATCGTAAAGAACCTACGATAATCGTATCTAAGGATATCAGCCTACGTATTAAAGCAGCTGCACTCGGTATACCTGCTGAAGATTACCTCACCGATAAAAGTGACCTTGCGCTTTTACCACCTGGATATATGTCAGTTAACAAACTCAAAGAAATTGATAAAGAAAAATTAGTTGTAAATGAATACATTGAGTCACAGGAAGGATACTACAGATTTGATGGAAAGGAATTCATAGAGATCGACTCGAAGATGAAGGTTTTTAGTGTAACTCCTAAGAACAGAGAACAACTATTCGCACTTGATGCACTTTTAAACGACGATATAAAACTTGTATCGCTTATCGGAATTGCTGGAACCGGTAAAACATTTTTGGCACTTGCGGCGGCTCTCCAAAAAACTTTACAAGAAGGTCTGTACGATAACATCATCATCGCAAGACCACTCGTACCGATGGGTGGAAAAGATATCGGATATCTACCCGGAGCGCTTGAAGAAAAAATCTCGCCGTGGATGAGTGGTGTTATGGATAATCTCGAGTACCTTTGCAGGCTCAACAGCATAAGTTTTAAAGAACTCATGAAAAAAGAGATAATTGAATTAGAAGCACTTACGTATATAAGAGGGCGGTCGATTCCAAAGCAATTTATAATTGTTGACGAAGCCCAAAACCTCACACCACTTGAAATAAAAACGATACTGACACGTGCCGGTGAGTGTACAAAAATTGTTCTAACAGGTGACCCTTATCAAATTGATACACCGTATCTTGATGAAAGTAGTAACGGTCTTGTACATGCCGCATCAAGGTTCAGAGGTCAACAAATTGCATGCCATATCGTATTGAGCAAAGGAGAAAGGTCAGAACTCGCTTCCTTAGCTGCTTCAATACTATAAATCAAAAAATTCGGGAGGAATGATAGGTGATCGTTGAAGTTAATAACTTACGACTGTACGATGATTACGGTGGATTTAAAAAATTCAGCGAGCATATATTCAAAAGCAAAGTGAACTTGTTAATTTACATTTCAAAACTATTTCCAGATGCTGATTTCGTTTTTTACAACATCTTGGGACAGTACGGTTTGATAGAAGATGTTGAGGAACTACTGAAAGGTATTTTTCAGCGTTTCAATATAGATTTTACTGGAGAAAAGAAGGATTTCAATTCCTCTCCGATTAACAACATTCCAAAGATAAAAGTCGATGGAAAAATTCAGACGTTGGAAGATGTCGAAACCATTGGCTTACTACGCGTCGAAAAACCAGAGAACTTTGTTTGCAATTACACAAATTGTTACTATATACTTGAAAACTTTGCAACAAGAGACTACGGAAATAACGTTATCTCCCATATTGTTGAAATCGCACCGAAAAATTTTGTAGAATCAAACCTTATAAGTTCTCTCGATGAAGTTGGGAAAAAGTATTTTGTTCTCAAACTCCTCAGGGGTGAAGAATTATGTTTCTGAAAAAAGCTAAAGTAAATGGTTTTGGCAAGATACTTGATAAAGAGTTTCACTTTAAACCGGGTATGAATATCGTCTTTGGACCAAACGAAAGTGGCAAGACGACTCTTGCTAAGTTTATATTGCACACGTTATCTACACCATCTAAGGATTCGTTGAAATATAAACCTTGGAACAGTGATGTATTTGGTGGAGTTCTCGAAACATCAGATGGTGTGATGAAATTTGGAGAGACAAGTTCGGATAAGTACGACAAAGATTTACTGGAAAGTATTTCTTTTTTAATGGAAGACGATGACTTAGAAACTTTGAAAATTGACAAAGACATAATAGAAAACTCACTTAAAAAGAAAAGTGAACGGACTGAAACGGGAAGAATAATAAAGACCGCTCTGAACAATCTCGAAAATACAGATTTAAATAAATGCTTTGCAAAATTATCAAATGAGCTTGAGAAGATAAAAGCACAGTTAGAAAACTTGAAAAGTAGTATAAACAAGAAGAATTCATTGTACTTAGAAAAGAAAAAATTGACAAATGAGTTGAACACATTAATAGGTAAATTGATAGAATCCCAAAAAAGTCTTGAAGCATCCAGAAATAATAGATTAAGTTATCTCAAAGGTGAAATAGAAAGGTTAAAAACAAAGCTCGAAGAACTGAAGAAGAGTTTGCGAGAAGTCCAATGGGTGGAGAAAGTTGAACAAAACATAATATTCGAAGTATCATCCTTGATTTCAAAAATCAACAACGTACGTTCTGAAATCGATAGACTTGAGGGTGAAGAAAAGGCTCTTAACCAATTACTCGAATCAAAAAACGAAGAAATCGAAAGCCGATTCAAAATGCTCGGGGCAACCTCTCATGAGGACCTTGAGAGTATAAGCCTGAGATTAAAACATCTGAATCTACTAACAAAGATGTACGGCGATGGTATTAAAGAAACTAAAGCCGAAGAGCCGTTATGGGATATATTCATAGATGATCCAACTATAATCGACCGTGCCGAAGAAGAAGAACAAAAATACACTGAGCTAAAAAACTCACTTGAGCAACAAAAAACGAATTTACAAAATAATATAGAGAAACTCGAAAACGGTGCGAAATATTCAAAAGATTTATCGATACTCTCAGCAGCGGCTGGTATCGTACTATTAGCTTTGGGATTGCTTTTTAGCAAACTGGCAATCTTCATGTACATACCTTCCGTCGTGTTCCTTGGCATTGCTATAGTATTGGTAATCAAATGGCGTAAGAACCTCTCCAATATCTCCGTTTTACAAGAAAAACTCGTTGAACTGACGATACGTAAACCGGAACCTCCGCAAATATGGAAAATCCTCTCGCAACACGGAGTAAGAAATCTGAAAGAACTGAGAAAGAAATACGCAGAATTCTTAGAATGGAAAGCCACAAATGTCGAGAAACAACGAAAACTGATTGAATTAAAAGAAATCGAACAAGAAATTATCAAAGAACTCTCACGATTCAACGTTAATGGTTACGCTCAGATGATCGTTTCAGCTGTGGACAACCTCCAAAGAACATTTAACGAAGTCCAAGAACTAATATACGAAAAAGAATCCCTCGAAAGAAAACTTACACAAATAAGAGGAGAGTATCTATCATTACAAAAAGATCTCAAAAACCTCCACGAGGTACTTGAGGAAGAATTAAAAAAACATGGTATAACAAGACAAGACGTTGAAAGTTACAGGCAACATTTTGAAAAGTATCAAGAAATAAAGAATGTGATTTCAGAATACACCAAATCACTCGAAAACTTGGAAAAACAACTCCGTGATGAAGACAGTGATAGTACGATACGTCAGTTGAAATCCAATATATCTTCGCTTGAGAACAACATCAAAAATATCGAAGAAAGACTTAGAGAACTTTCAAAACAACACGATAATATAACTATCGATTACAATCAGCTCAATGAACTACTCCAGAAAAAAGACGAATTGGAATTCAAGCTCAAATTAGTTAGTTTATTGAGCGGTTACGTACCGGCCATTTTTGAACATCTTAAGCAAAGTTACTCTCACTTTGTTGAAAACTATTACAAAGTCTTCAGCGAAGAATTTACCAAATTCTTCAATCGTATCTCAGGTCAATCGAAAAATTTCTTTGTTACACCCGAACTTACTGTAAAGATACTCGTTGAAGGTGATTTAAAAGAACCATCCGATTATCTCAGTGGTTCAACAAAGGACTTGATCATATTTGGTATAAAATCGGCATTGTACAAAGCTTTCTACGATGGAAACTTACCACTCGTGATAGATAATACATTGATACGGCTGGACGATAGCAGGTTAAGTAACGTATGTGAATACCTGAAAGAAGAATCGAGTTACAGACAAATTATCATACTTACAAGTGACAAGAGGATAATAGAAAAATTAGGTGATGAAGCTAACATAATATACTTGGAGGGATAAGCAATGTACAGACGTGTCCTACTTAAACTAAGTGGAGAGGTATTAAGTGGTGAATCCCAAAAAGGTTTCAACGATGAACATGTGGAATATTTGATAAACGAAATAAAGGAGATATCAGATTACGGAACAAAATTGGGAATTGTTATAGGTGCGGGTAATCTTTTTCGTGGAAGGGATTTTGAAGGTTTGAGACCTACTATATCAGACCAAATCGGTATGCTCGGTACAGTAATAAATGCACTTTACCTTAAAGATAGATTCGAACACGCAGGTATAAGAACTGTCATCGTCTCTCAAATCGTGACTTTACCCTCTGTAAAATTGATAAACTATGACGATATAGATCTGTATTTCGATGCAGGATACGTTGTCATATTCGCAGGTGGTACAAGTAACCCGTTCTTCACCACAGACACAGGTGCCGCTTTGAGAGCTGTAGAAATGAAAGCGGAATTACTCATCAAAGGTACAAAAGTCTCTGGAATTTACGATAAAGACCCAAAAGTCTACAACGATGCTAAGAAATTCAACGTGATAACGTACGATGAAGCTATAGAGAAAAACTTAAAAATAATGGACACGGAAGCATTTTCAATCTGTAAAAGATACAACATGAAGATACTCGTTATGAACTTCTTTGAAGATGGCAATCTGAAAAAGGCGATAAGAGGTGAAAATGTAGGAACACTGGTTGTTCCAAAAGCGTAAAAAATAAACGGGTGTGATAAAATGTCAGAAGAAAAAGTCAGTGCATGGTATCCTGGACACGTTCAAAAAGCCAAAAGACAAATCAAAGAAAATCTTAAGAAGATAGACATCGTGATCATTGTCTTAGATGCAAGGGCTCCAGTCGCAACGACAAGCTTTGAGCTCAAACTGTTTAAAGATAAGACAAAGATTTTCTTACTAAACAAATCTGATTTATCGAATGAACAAATCAACAAACTCTGGTTAGAAGAAATATCGAGAGAATTTCCAACACTTTTGGTTAACAAAGACACGCAAAGAAAGGAAATTATAAGCACTATAAAAAAAGTAACAACGATGGAAAATCCACACATCGCCGTAGTTGGCGTTCCCAACGTTGGTAAATCAACGATAATCAACAAAATCCTTGGGCGACACAAGGCAAAAACCGGTGCTCAACCCGGCATAACCCGTGGTGTTCAGTGGGTCAATGTGGAAGGTGTAACTGTTCTCGATTCACCTGGTATATTGTACTCTGAGATATTTTCTAAAGAAATCGCCGCAAAATTGTTGTTGATAGGTTCTTTACCTATCGAAAACGTTCCAGATGATATTTACGAAGTTGCATTTGATATATACAAAAGCGCTTCGAATTTAAACGGTGATTTGTATACGACCCTTGAAGAATTCGGTAGAAAAAGAGGACTTTTGAAAAAAGGCGGAATAGTCGACTTAGAACGAGCACGCTTTTTATTCTTTAAAGACCTATCGGAAGGAAAACTTGGAAGATTCACATACGATACTGATTTTGCTAAGTTTTGGGAGGTGTTGAGAAATGGTTGATGTGAGGATTGTTAACTCAGTTTTAGCTTCAGCACAAGGTACATACGAAGCTGTGTTACAAATGCAAGCACAATTTGGCAAGCCACAAGCTGTAAAGGATATCACGCCGAAGTACAATATAGTTACCGTAATAGGTTTCATAGGAGATATTGAAGGTAATTTCGTTTATTCATTCAGTGAAGCCACAGCCTTAAAAATCGTTTCGAGGATGATGGGAATGGACTATAGTACAATAGATGAACTTTCGCTCAGTGCTATAGGTGAACTTGGCAACATGACATCTGGAAGTATAGCGATGAACTTAGAAAAACTTGGATACAAGATAGACATCACACCACCTACAGTCATAACGGGAAGGGACATGAAAATCACAGCCGAAGGAATTATAATAAAATTACCGGTGACACTTTTTGAAACCGAAGACGTCGAATTACACATCGCCATAAGAGGGGGAAAATAATCGGAAGTTACAAGTTACGAATTGCGAGTTAAGAAACAATGAATAATAAATTTATAAGTGAGACTTTTGCAACCCGTAACTGGCCACCCGCAACTCGAAACTGATTACTTACCCACGAGGTGATTGCCATGACCGTTGTGACAGGTGTTTTGAAAGAAGAAATAATTGGAGTTTTTAGAGAACTGCTACCGTTGTTGGAAAATGGTGAATTAATTAAGCGAAATTACTCAAGAGGTATTATCGGTGGAAATGAAGTTGTAACGTTGTATGGATTTGTAGGAAAAGTCGAAAGTGCTATGATAACACAAGCACTGATAGATAAATTCCACCCAAAATACATCGTACACTGTGGTTCGGCTGGTTCGATAGATCCAAATTTAAAAATTGGTGATATCGTTTGTGGAGTAGAATATTATGAACACGACTTTCAAGGCGGGAACATACTTTCAATACCAGCTTCCACAAAGCTCATAGAAAAGATAAAAGATGTTTATCCAAACATAGCACTTGGTCCCATTGTTAGTGGAGACCTTATCGTTAGTGATAAGAAAATAAAGGAAAATTTATACAACAAATACAAAGCGTTGGCTGTTGATATGGACAGTGCAGCAATGGCAAAAGTCTGTTATGAAAACGGTATAGAATTTTGTTCGTTGAAGGTCATCGTCGATACAAGCGAAGAACACGCTCATGCAGAGTACGAACAATACTTCAGAAAATTTGCAAGTTTACCGTCGACTATCGTTTCTGAACTTCTCGACAAACACCTTTTGTAAAGAACGTTGAAAGTAGGTGCAACAAAGCATGGAAAATCAAATCTTATATGAGTGGAACGTTGACGAATCGAACTATTTCTCAAGAATAGACAAATTTCTGAGAAAGGTTTTGAAAAACGTTCCATTAAGTGCTATATACAAACTCTTTCGAACGGGTAAAGTTTACATCAACGGTACACGGGTAAAAGAACCATCGACAAAGTTAACCCTGGGAGATAACGTTCAAATAATTGGAGAAGACCTAAGCAAATACAACAGAGACTACAAAGAACTGAAACCAGCAAAGATGAAATTGGATATCATTTATGAAGACGAAACAATCCTTGTCATCAACAAACCAGCTGGCGTATCGGTTCATCCGGGTAAAAACGTTAACAAACCTTCCCTGATAGAGGGACTAAAATATTACGGTGAAAAAAACGGATTTGAACCGTTCTTAGTTCACAGACTTGACAGAGACACCTCCGGTGTCATGATAATTGCCAAAGACAGAAACACAGCCAGAGAATTAAGTGAACTTATCTCCTCACGCAATGTTGAGAAAAAGTACATTGCTTTAGTATTTGGAAAAGCATCAAATATGGTCATAGAAGAACCAATTGATGACCAATATGCAAAAACAATAGTAAAACCGATAAAACACTTCAAAACATATCTAAACGGTGAAAGGACTGAACTATCACTTCTTGAAGTTGAAATAGAAACTGGAAGAAAACATCAAATTAGAAAACACCTCGCATTGAAAGAATTTCCCATAGTATGCGACAAAGACTACGGAGATTTCAGGCTGAACAGACAATTTACGAAAAAATACGAACTGAAAAGACACTTTCTCCATTGTAAACGAATGAAATTCTCATACAATGGAAAAGAATACGATATAAACGCACCATTAAGTGAAGACTTACAAAAAGTTATTAAATTGATAGAACTGGAGAGTGGTCGAAATTGAAGATTCCTCTCTTCCCAAAGAACGAGACTTATATAAACATAATCATAGCTGTATTTTCCATCATCATAATATTTGCAATGTTTTTCAGAATTCCATTAGACAAATCTAACATGTCCGTTGCGGTCTTTTTCGACGATGACAATCGAATTCTATTTTACACAGGGAAAGAGGAAATAAGTCAAGATGTACAACTTATAATTCCCGTTGAAGAAATAAAAATTTCAGAAGAAGAATTTTTGAAAAAGGTTAATGGCAAATACGTTGGTAACCTTGAATTTTATGGCAATCCAGAATTTATCACGAATTTTTACGAAAAGACGCACTATAATAAAATAATAAAAGTTCATTACGTAAAACCGAAAGAATTACAAAGGTACAACTCATTTACCTTGTTCAAAAGATTATGGAGAGCCGTTGTTGAAAGAAGTGTTGAAGTGATAATATTACCCGACTCGGATACCTTACTTGAGGCATTCGGAAAATTTAGTAACTTTTTCCAGGTATCTAATCAAATTCCAAAACCAGATAACACAAACTGGAATAATAAAATATTTAGCATCCTTCTCGGAATATTTGTATCTCTTCAAATGCCAGTTACCATCTTTTCATTCTTATTTTTGAACACAAATTGGCTTTTTATAAGTATTGTGAGTATAATTGGTACGATCGCATGTTTTTTCTCAACTAAGAATAACTTCACAAGGATAGCGAATTTCTTTATATTGGGTGCATTAACTAATTTCTCGCTGTATTCTTTCGAGTACCTCAACGACTTAGAAACATACAGAGGAGTAAAGCTCTCTCTTATTGCACTTCCGACCGCATTTGTATTAAAGGAATTGTTTTCAACAATTTCGGAGAAAAAATCAAAAAAGAGAAGTATAGACAAAAAACAGATAGCACTATTTGCTGTCCTTTTCGTGATTACCGGAACATACGTAATACTGAGAAGTGGAAATTATGGTTACGTAACTGATCTTGAAGAGAGATTCAGGTTGTTACTTGAGAACGTATTTATAATCAGACCAAGAATTAAAGAATTGATATTCATACCAGTTCTCTTACTTTCTTCCGACTTGAAAAACAAATACATCAGCGAAATATTCGCTTTTCTTGGTACATTTGCTCTTGTTTCGATATTCAATTCTTTTTGCCATATAAAAGCACCGATATTTGTCACATTTTACAGAGAAATCATAACTATAATAGTTGGTGCGGTTATATATTCCATCATAGTTATAATAAAAAACCTTATAAACGTTTGGACTGGAAAATCATAATAAAAAAACAAGGGGCTGGTATACAACCAGCCCTTTTTAAATCTTAACATATCATACATCGTGGTGGGTGTGGTAGGAATTGAACCTACGACCCCTTCCTCGTGAGGGAAGTGCTCTTCCACTGAGCTACACACCCACAAAACCCAAAGACCTTGAATATTCTATCATGGTTTTTTATTTTTTTCAAGAGCTTTGTATCTCACAACATTTCTCAAATTAACCTAACTTAGAAAGCGCAATCTTCTCTTCCGCTGTGAGCAAGTTATCCACCTCAAGGGTTAAAACCATTTCCGATGGAAGCTTAATAACACCGGATATAAACTTTGCATTCGAAATTCCACCGACGTGTGCTGGTGGTTCATCAATCAAATCCTCAGTAACTGTCAACACTTCTCTCACATCATCAACTAAGAAACCAACTTTTCTCCCATTCTCTAATTTAACCACTATAATTTTTGTCTTTTCTTTACTTGGAAAATCTTCAAGCATGAACTTTTTTCTTAAATTGATTATTGGAACAATTTCGCCCATTAGATTGATTATACCCTCAACATAATCAGCGATATTGGGCATCTTTGTTGTCTTTTCGTATTCCTTTACCCTCTCAACCTTCATTATATTAATTGCAAACACTTCCTCACCCAGATGAAAAGTCAAAAATTTCATCTCCATTATACCACCCCCAGTTTTGAGATGTATTCAAAAACTATTCTACCACATATTTTTGTGGTTTGTACTAATCTTTTTCATTTTCAAAATTTCAATTTAGAATTTAAATAGGGAAAATAATATTGACAAGCCAAGCAAGGCAAGTGAAAAGAACAACCATCGAAATCCCAGAGCGTTACTCTCTTTACTTTTTCGCTCACTTTCCTTTCTCAAGGCACGTAAACCTATTTCAAAAAATATGATGGCTACGACCAAAGCCACAGTAAAAGCAATGAAAAATATATTCGAAATGACAAAAGCAATTTTCATCTTTTATCACCTGTTAAACCCTACTATTCTTAGAATGTCAAGTTGATTCTTGGTTTATTCACATCGATTTGACTTGCCGTACTTCCAGCAAGTTTCATCGCTTCGCGCCAAGTTGAAAGCAAATCCGAAAGAAGTACTTTCACATCATCTATCATATTTTTATCCTTCTTGATATTAGCCTCAACTAAAGTTCTGTACATATAATTATAGAGTGCCCTCAAGTTCTTTGCTATATCTCCACCTTTTTCTGTATCGAGTGCCAAGTTAAGCTCCATAACGATATCTTGGGCTCTTACTATTTTCTCATTTGCACCCGTGTAATCTTTTTCATCTATCAATTTCTTTGATTCCTCCAAAACATTAATCGCTTTGTCAAGCAACAGTTCTATCAACTTCGCTGGACTTGCCGTCAAAACCATTTGTTCTGTGTAATCCATACATCTTCCTCCTTGAATTAATTTCTCAATTTATCCTCTTTAAAGCTTCAAGAACTTTCGAAAAATATTCAATATAGTAATCGAGCACAGAAGGAATCTTATTCTCAACAATATCAGAAATCTCAACGTTATCTCGATTATCGAGTGCCACAAGTAATTCCCTTAAAGTATCTGTAACTTCTTCCATCGTTGTAGACATCGCAAGTTCACTTTCGGATAGTTTTGTAATCTGATTCGTTGAATTTCTCAAATTCTCCATCGCGGAAATACCATCGGCTAAATCTTTTATCGCTCTCCAACCTTCCTCATTTCCAACTATCACATTACTTGATACCTTTGGAAGTAGCTCTTTGACATTATTAATATACCCAAGCACATCGTGCAATGTATCTTTTAAAAATTCAACAGTATTAACAATTTCCATCTCTATAGTTATGTCTTCATCGATTCTCGCACCTTTTAGTTCATCAACGTAAGATATAGGAATGATTTTCTCGTTTATCTTTAAAGTCTTTAAAACCTTTCCTTCTGGAATAATCTTTTTGAGAAAATCACCAAAATTCTCAAATTCACTTGAAGTGTAATTTTGCTCTTGTCCGTTTATGATAACCTTTACCATCACTTTTCACCTCTTAATCTAAAGTATGCTCTCATTATACCTACGATAGTTTTCACGTCTGTAATCTCACCACTAATACATTTCTCCACTGCTTTGTCAAAATCCTCAATGTGAACTTTAAGTATCTCATCTTCATCTGGATTCATCGTACCTTTGTACAGTTTTTGTGCTAAGTAAAGGTGGATGACCTCGTTTGAAAATCCCGGTGTCGTGTGGATATAACCGAGATATGTAAATTCTTCAGCTTTGTAACCGGTCTCTTCTTCAAGCTCTCTTTGTGCACACTCAAGAGGATCTTCACCCGGTTTATCGAACTTACCAGCTGGAATTTCTATCAATTTTTGTTTTATCGGGTATCTGTATTGCTCAACGAACACTATTTTGCTATCGTCGGTTATTGGTACTACTGCAACTGCTCCAGGATGCAATACGTATTCACGTGTACTTGTAACACCATTTTCAAGTAAGACCTCATCTTTCAACACTCTCAACAGAACTCCATCAAATATCACCGAAGTACTTATCGTCTTTTCCATAAGCTTTTTTACCTCCATTTCTATCATTTGTTTAAAATTTCTGAAAATCTAACCAACAATAGATTTTGTCCATCAGTTGTAACAATATCTCCCGTTTTCTTTGAAATCGCAATAGTCAAGATAGACTGCCTGAACTTAGCATATTCACCTTTTAAATTCAACGACTCATCCCAAACCTTTAGCAAATTATCCGAACCCGCCGTCAGTATATAATTATCGTAACATACAATTTTGAAAATCGTTGAATTATGACACCTTTTAACAATTCTGATCTTTAAGTCTTTATCAAGCACATATACATTTCCATTCCATCCAGCTGTGTATACACTAATAATTTTACCACTATTTCCATCTATACACCACAACGTATCGTTTGAAATTTTATTCCTTTTAATATCACTCGTTAACTTGAGCACGTATCCTTCAAGACTCACAGCGTATATTTCATCTTTCGATAAAGCCCAAATATCGGTTATCGATAGACCAGTTACATATACCTTGATTTGCTTGTAAGAATCACTATCCCAAACAACAACTCTTCCATCCCATCCACCACTTATCACGTAACTTCCAACAGTATAAAGAGCCCAAACGTAACCCTTGTGACCAGAGAGTGTGTTTACAAGTTTCCCACTTTCCAAATCCCACACCTTTATAGTACCATCACTCGAAGCGGAAAATACTTTATTTTGAACTCTTACAATTCTTCTTACAGTATCGACATGGTCGTCAAAAACCTTCGAAACTGTGAATTTATTACTCTTTTCATCAAACGTCCAAACGATGACTTTTCCATCTTCATGCCCAGAAAATGCGTAGCTATCTACATACACCGTTGAAATCTTTCCTACGTTCGGATTAAATTGTCGAACTACACGTTTATTTTGTAATTCCAAAATCCTACCATTTGATAGTCCCGCAAATACAGAAGAATTACCAGCGCAGAGACTAACTACAGGTGCTTCAAATGATAAGTCATAATCACCTATTTTTAGTTTTTCACCACCAACTATAAAACCTTCTTTTGAGAAAACAGCATCATAAACTGGTTGAAAAACGTTTGTTTTTTCCGTTACGCTTTTCTTAGTCAAAGAAAATTTATAAATCTCACCGTTATATAAAACTATCCATAGCGAATCTTCGAAAAGCAACTTCACAACAGACGAATTTAAAGTAGCTAACTTGGATAACTTTTTGTCTTTAAAAAAATACTCATACACATCTCCCGTGTTTGTACCGATAAACAAACTGTCTTTCACAAACACAAGCGCAGTAACCCACGCACCACTTATACGAACTATACGATTTAAAATACCTGAAGAATATTCATAAACACCTTCGTAACTCCCTATAAACAATCTCCCATTTCCAACCGTCGAAGATATACCAGCATCTTTCAAATTCAAAACACGTGATACCTTTCCATCTTTTATAAAATATACATCTCCATTCGATAAAGTAACCATAATTTCTCCATGATACTGCTGAATCGTTCGAATCGCCCCTGAAAGATTTACTGTCCACTTCTTAACGCCAGAATTCCTTTCGTACGCTTCTACGCTTCCATCTTCTCTCGCAACATAAAGCAACAGTTCATCACAAGTCAACTTCACAGCTGAATAGAAATGCCTTGGTGATTTAGAAAGGTACTTTCCATCAAGAGTATAAGTAAATATCTCACCTTGTCTGTTACCAGCAAAGAGTCTGTTATTAGCAACCGTAACAGAGGTCAACTCTGATGGAGAAATATCAAATTCCATCTTCTTGCCTAATTTTCCATCCTTATAATTGAATACAAAAATACTTCCCATCTGTGTCACAAAAATATTTTCGCCAAGACTTCCTATCGATTGCACACTCTCGGGCAATCTTATTAAACTTTTTAAAACAAAATTTTTATCAAGCTCATAAACACTACCATTTGAAGTGCCTATAATTAGAACGTCAGAATTACTTACCCTATCAATTGCCAAAACCTGGCTTTTTACTTCAAAAGACTTAATCACATTAAAATTCACAAGATTTACAACGTTTATTCGTCCATTTTCATCACCACTCACCAGCATATCTTTGTAAACATACAAACTTCGCACCCAACCGTCGTGTATCTTCAAAGTTTTGAATTGCTTAGAATCTTTCCAGATAATTATCGTATTATCCGATCCACCGGAGATGATGTAATCTTTATAAAAAACAACAGAAAACACCGAACCTGTGTGCCCTGTTAATGTATTTATCAATCTTCCAGTTGCCCTTTCGTATATCTTAATCGTATTATCGGGCTTGTAACCACCAACAACCACAAACTTATCATTCACAGCCACACAACGTGCCCAACTGTTGTGAGTTGTCAAACTTTGCAAAAGCTTCAACTGACTATCCCATATCTTCAACATTCCGTCTGCTCCGACTGAATAAATATAATTACCATCCGTTTGAATCGCCCAAACGGTTTCCTTATGACCATATAAAGAATAATCAACGCACATTACAATCGAATCTAACAATAACATCAAAAATAAAAACACACTTTTCCTCAATAACTCATCTCCTTTCAACTAAGAAAATTATAACACTTTTTGGCTTTCTCTTTGAGAATTGATGTGGTACAATAGTGAGCGGTGAACGGTTAACAGTGAACGGTTAACAGTTAATATTTAATACCGAACACTGATCACC
>CAZOAS010000010.1:0-4617 GCA_964577745.1 uncultured Fervidobacterium sp. | reverse complement strand
GACAACTGATAACTGTTCACCGTTCACCGTTCACCGATCACTGCTCGCTGTATGGAGGTTTTTTATCATGAGTCCTGATGTTGTTATCGATAAGAATCCAGAAAAGCACGTCTGGGTGAAATATAATCCAGCAATTTATTTTGTAATTGCTATAATAGCGATCGTAAATATATTTTTCTTCAACAAATACGTGTGGATAGCTGATGGGATAATTATCTACACTATCTTTGACCTTATCCAAAAAATATCGTTGATAAAAAACATCCAGATAATCGTCAAAGCAAGTGGGAGAGTATTCACAAACGAACCATTCAAGATAACTTTCCTGTTATCTTCTAAAAGCCCAGTTAAAATCACAATCGCTCCACCTTTACTTGTAAACAAGGAAGCCAGAACTATCGACTTACAACCAGATAAAGAAGAGGAAGTTGTATATTACTCAATTCTTGGCACAAGGGGATTAAAAAAATTCGGCAGTTACTCACTAAAAATCGAAGGATTTGCTAAACTTTTCACGGTTGTAAGAAACGAAGAAATCGATTCAGATATAAAGGTACTTCCAAACATGGAAGAAGCAAACGCATTCCTTGAGCGTATACTCGAAACGATACCAGTTATCAAAAGCAAACACAAACTGGCGGAAGACATCTCATACATAAAAGACATCAGAGATTACAACAACGAACCACTGAACAGAATCCATTGGAAAAATTCCGCAAAGTACGATAGGTTGATGGTCAAAGATTACGAATACGCAGGTACCTCAAAGATATACATACTTCTTGACCTTAACTTACCTGGTGGGATTTACTCAAAAAAAGCGTGGCTTTACATACGAAAAAAATACGAAGAAGACGCAATAAAAGCAACGACAGGCTTAATTAATTACTTTTATCAAAAACACGAGCAAGTGAATCTTTTCATATCGCATAAAGATGGCTTCACGAAAGTAACCGAAAAAGACCACGTTGTCTATTACGATTACTTATCGGAAGTCACAGGCACAATCGAAAATACAAAAGACACGTCTGATTTATTAGAGGAAATAATTCAAAGAGTCCAACCTGTCGATACAGTCATCATAATAAGCATGTTCTTAACGAAAGAAGAAGTGAAAGAGATTTTAAAACTTAAAAGCAGATGCGGAAGAGTCGTCGTACTTCTCATGCCGTATGGTTATCGTGAATCAAAGAGTAAGAAATACAAAACATATTACGAAGTCCCTCCGGAAGTTAGAGAACTTTACAATTACGCAAGAGTACTAAGAGATGAAAATGTCCTCATACAGATCTGGAATGAAAACGTTAGCCTCATGGAAGGATTAACAACAATAATGCAGGAGTGATATAAATGTTCAGCAATCTCTTAAACGCTATAATGATAATACTTTCAACATCATCCTTGGACAAGGATATATTCGATATACACTTTGCGGTGATAACAGGCATCACGTTACTCTTCTCTATCGTTCGTGAAGAGATAATCTCTTTCGTTATTTTAGTTTTTGGTGTACTTTATTCACTAACATTCACATCACTTGGTATAACTTTCATACCAACAATCGCTCTGATATTTCTGATAAAAAGAAAGAATACCAACAAAATCATCACAACAGTACTTTACTTTGCACTAATTTCGATTTTTCATAACACAATCACACCACTCATTACAGTTGCGTATATCCTTTGGAATTACAGAAATGAAATTAACTCAAAAAACAGAAAGTTGTTACTTGCTTTACTAATCATTGTGCTCTTATTACCTTTTCCAGAGTTCACCCTAAGGATTCGCCAAATCACCCATCAAACACAAAAAAGTACAATCAATTACACCGAAAATTACGACTATCAAACACAACAACAAACCGGAAAAACAAACACCACCACAAAAACAACTAATCCAGCAGAATCGACAAATTCACAGAAAAAAGAAGGTCCTAACATCCAGGATATTCTCTTAAGAATCAACCAAGCATTGATTATAACGTTCTTAGTCATAGGTTTAATAACATACATAGTTAACTTAAGGACACTGGACAAAGTCGACAGGAAACAATTCTTCAAATCGTTTGCAATTACGCTCATCACAGTATCTATCATACTATCCCTTGGTGTTCCAAAAATCTCATCGATGTTTGTGAAATACAATGAAAAATACATTAAGCAACTTGAAGAAACACGAAAAAAAGAAAATCCAGATAATCACAATCCATCACAGGAAAATGAACAAAAACCCAAGCAAACTCTTAGACCAAATCCTCTATCAAACCCTCTTGGTTCAAAAGTGTACCTAAAAAGAGATATAGTCAACAAAGTATCCACAATATTCCAGCTAATTTCGGTTGTTTGTTCCGTACTGGCTATATTGTTCATGATTAACGAATTACGAAAACTTCTTATGAAAAAGATACAAAACTCAGAAGAAAAAAAGAAAATCTTCGTAGAACCAACGCAATTCACTACAGACTACACCTACGATGAAATACTCAAACTTGATAAAGAAGAATTCATAGAACATGCTTACCTTTACATCAGAAAGACATTTTACCCAGAATACGATTACCTCACACCGTACGAATTACTTGAAATCGACAACACAGAAGAACTTATAATACTCACTGACAGATATGTCCGACTCAAATACGCACTTGAAAAAATAGATTACTCTGACCTATCCAACTTAAAAGCAAAATTCACAAAACTCTGTAAGAATTTGCAGAGCCAACAAGAAACAACTCATTACAATCCATTGCGAAATGATTTGAGAATTAGGGAAAATTAATGGATAATCCAAGGTAAAAAACTAATATGTTTCTATTTAAGTGTCAAGGGCAACAGTTAATATCTTTCAAGTATAAGTAAAAATAAGTCGCAAGCTTTCTCATGATAAAATAATATAGCCAAATCACAAATGGGGAGGGGAAGCTATATGAAACGAGTGCTTGTAACTTTGTTTGTCATCATTGCGGTATTTCTGTTAGCCGAAACCAAACAACTGATTATTCTTCACACAAGTGACTTGCACGGTTTTATCTATCCAGTTGATTACGCGACAAACAAACCAGCAAACCAAGGATTAGCCAAGGTCGCAACGTTTATAAAAGAACAGAAGGCAAAGTACGGAGAAGAGAACGTTATAATCATCGACACGGGAGACCTTATTCAAGGCAGTCCAATGGCATACTATCATGCTCGCTTTGACAATGAACCAATCAATCCTATGATTCTTGTCATGAATCACCTCGGCTTTGCAGCAAGTGTGCTTGGAAACCACGAATTCAACTACGGTTTGGATGTGTTGAACAAAGTGATGTACGAAGCAAACTTCCCATTCTTAAGTGCAAATATAGTCGGAAACAATGATACTACCTTTGCACAATTCTACAGAATAATCGATATTGGAGAAATTAGAGTTGGAATTCTCGGACTTACAACAAAATACATTCCAAATTGGGAAGATCCAAGAAACATACCAGATCTGAAATTCCTTGACCCAGTTGAAATAGCAAAACAGTACGTACCAGATCTTTCCGACATATGCGATGTCGTAATCGTAGCATACCACGGTGGACTTGAAAGAGATCCCGCAACAGGTAATCCAACTGAACCACTCGTTGGTGAAAACCAAGGCTACGAAATTGCAAAAGAACTACCAGAGATACATGTACTCCTAACTGGACATCAACACAGAAGCATAGCAACGAAGATAGGAAACGTCGCAGTTACTCAACCATCTAACTGGGGAAAGATTGTTGGGAAGATAACTATAACACTCGAAAAGCAAGATAAAAAATGGGTTGTTAAAGACACAAAACCAGAACTTGTGGATATGACACCATACAAACCGGACGAAGAAGTACTTGAAATGACAAAAGAATACGAAACAAAAGTACAAAAATGGCTTGATACGCCAGTTGGAACAGCCGAAGGTGATTTTTACGTTTCTGATCCATTTGCAGCACGTATGTGGGATAATCCACTTATGGAATTTGTAAATAAAGTTCAGATGCACTACACGGGTGCTAAAATATCCTCAACAGCTCTTTTCACAAACGATGTAAAGGGATGGAAGAGCGGACCTGTAACTTTGAGAGATATCAATGCCGTGTACATATACGCTAACACACTAAAAGTTATCAAAGTCAAAGGGAAGGATATAAAAGCAGCACTTGAGAGAAGCGCAGATTACTTTGCCTGGGAAAATGGTGTTGCAAAAGAAAACAAGAGTTGGATAGAACCAAAAGTGCAAAGGTACAATTACGATATGTGGGAAGGTATCTCTTACAAAATCGTACTCAACAGACCAACGGGAGATAGAATAGTAGACCTGACCTTTGAAGGAAAACCTGTAGATATGGAAGGTGAATACGAAATCGTACTCAACAACTACAGAGCAGGTGGTGGTGGAGGGTACTCAATGTTCACAGGCAAACCGGTTGTAAAAGAAGTGCTCATAGAAATGGCAGAACTTATGAGCGATTATATAATAAACAACAAAACAATTAAAGCAACACAAGATAACAACTGGGGAGCATACGTCGAAATGAACTACACAGTCCAAGCAGGAGAAACCTTAGAAACAATTGCCAAAAAACTTGGAGTTTCCGCTGATGATTTG
>CAZOAS010000009.1:6161-24465 GCA_964577745.1 uncultured Fervidobacterium sp. | reverse complement strand
ATATTACATCTTCTATCGGTTCTTTGTCGACAATTCCAGCTATCCCACACATTTTTAAAACCTCTTTTAATAAAGTCGTGTTAAACCTCTATGGATTTTTTCGCTATATATTCGTAAGAAAATAATTGACTTACCTTTTCGGCGTCAGTTTTTAATTTTTGAAATAATTCCTTATCTTCAACTAATTTCAGCAGCGTGACTTTAAAATCAGTTGCTTTTTGAATTATTATGCATGGTTGGAAACGCCCACCAAGGGTAAAATCTGTCATACCTGGCCAGTACATAAAGATAGCGGGCAGTTTACAAAAAATACAATGGTTCCAGAGAACAGACTGCGTTCCAAGAAACACTCCTAAATCAGCTGAAACAAAGTGTCTATAAATTTCAGGTAAATCTAACCATCCAACATACTTAATTTTGTCTGTGGAGCTTAACAGTGTATAAAATTGTTTAGATATAGCGTCATGAACGGTGCCAAAGATTATTAGTTTTAAATTTGAATTCTCCAACTCCAAGAATAAGCGCATCAAGTCAAGTATGCCTTTTTTTTCGTCAAGTTTACCACCCGTAATTAATACAAAGTCATCTTCTGAAAGATTAAGTTTGTTTCTAATTTCTTTCCTTATCTGTGGAACTTCATTAAAATTGATCAGGCTTGGATCACCTCCCATGACTAGCAATTCAATTTTATCAGGCGGCAATTTATAATATTTAATGAGAAATTCTTTGGCGCTGTCGGTGACGGCATAAAATTTCACAGTTACTTTCGATAAGCGCTTGGCAACGTGTCTCCAAAGTGTTTTGTGAATAGATTTAGACAGTTTACTCTTTGCACTGTTGAACTCATCTGCGTGGTTATCAACGAGTAAAACGGGCATTTTAGACTTTTTCTTCTTCAGATTATTTAAGTATTTTATTACATCCAAATTTGAAATGGATTGCGGACCATGGATGAATAAGATATCTGGATTTTCCGAAACCAATGTATTATATAAATCTCTTACTATACGTAACTTTTCAGAAAAGCTGCTTGAGATTACTCTTAGTAAACTAAGTCTGATTACTTTAATACCATCCTTGGCAAAACTTAATCCTGGTTCGACATCAATGTACATACCTTCTGGCATTATTTTGATAGTGCTTGTTATTATGGACACTTCATGACCAAGAAGTTTATGATATTTAGGCAGGATATTTTCTTGATATCCCATATCTTCATTAAATCCAGAAAGCTGTATGTGAACAATTTTCAAATTTTACGCCTCCTTCTTATTTAGAAAAGCTCATTCTAATTGCTTTCACTCTAAAATCCTGTATATTTCGAGGATATGTTTCGAATAATCTCCCAGTGAATTTTCTGACGGTGTATCTTTTGCCTTTATTTTCGCTTTTTCCAAAGCTTTCCTTATCTCCTCAGTATTTTTCTTGTCGATGACTGTCCCGTATTCGATATTTTTTATCGTTTCTTTCGCTCCACCGCTGTCGAATGTTATTACGTAAGTACCGCACGCTTGTGCTTCGAGGTTTACTGTTGGATAGTTTTCCTCAAGTGTTGGGTTAACAAATACATCCGCTGCTGTGTAAATTTTCGCAAGTTCATTTGGTGAGTTTGTTCGTTCTATGCCTATTATACCATATTTTTTCAGCTCTTTTATTTGCTTTTTTGTTAAGCCAACGAGTACTATCACTTCATCTTCTTTTAGCATTTTCGATAGTTCGATGAAGTATTTTAATCCCTTTCGTTCTTCCCATACGCTTGCAACACCAAGGATGATGAATTTGTTTTCAAGATTGTATTTTTTTCTGAAATCGCTCGGTGTTGGTTTGAATATGTTTGTGTCTATGGTGTTTGGTATGACTTGAACTGGATATTCTTTTAAGAATGATTGTCCCACAAGTTGTGCAAGCCATTGCGATGGTGTTATTATTATCATTTTCTTTATTCCAGTGAATAGTTCTTTTTTCTTTTCCCAGTTGTGTTTGGAATTATCAAGAATCCAACTTGATGGGTATCTGTTTTTTTGTGGACAAGAAAAGCATCCGCTTTTCCATTTGTAACATCCCACGTATTCAAAGTGTGCACAGTGCCCTGTAAATGCCCAGCAGTCGTGTAATGTCCAGACAATTGGTTTTTGTTTTTCTTTTAGGTAGTTAAATAGTAATTCTATGTTTATGTAATAGCCATGGATGTTGTGCAGATGGATTATGTCTGGGTTTATTTGTTCGACTTTCTTGATAAATTTTTTAGTTGCGTTTTTTGAGCCAAAGCCGTGTAAATCGAATATTCTTGTTTTGAGTACGTGAGTGTAAATATCAATTTTTGTGCCTATTTTTATCGCATCTGGGCATCCGATGGCTGGTGGTCGTCCGTAGGCTATGTAACTTTCATGACCATTTTCAATAAGTGCTTTATGTATGTCGAGTACTATTCTGCCTGTGCTTCCACGACCACATACTGAGTTGATTTGTAGAATTTTCATATTTCCTCCCACACAACTCTTTTTACATAGTCTGTGTAAGATAGTATTATTCTAAGTACTTTTTCTGATACGTTGTCAACGTCGTAGTCTTTCGTTATGTGTATAGTGTTTTCTGTTTGTTGTTCAAGTATTTCAAGTCCTTGGAGGATTCTTTCTTTTTTTAGTCCTACCATCATTACTGTGCCTTCTTCCATGGCTTCTGGTCTTTCGTGTGCTTCTCTTATGTTCAGTGCTTTTAGTCCCAGTATCGATGTTTCTTCGCTTATTGTTCCGCTATCGCTTAGCACTGCTTTTGCATGGATTTGGAGTTTTACGTAATCTGAGAATGCGAATGGTTTTAGTGGTTTGACAAGTTCGTTGAATTTTATGCTTTTTTGTTCTATCATCTTTCTTGTTCTTGGGTGTGTGCTTAAGATTATCGGGAGATTGTATTTTTCAACGATAGAGTTTATGCTTTCAATTAGCATGTAAAAGTGCCTTTCGTCTGATATGTTTTCTTCTCTGTGAGATGATAGGACAAAGTATTTGCCTTCTTCAAGCCCCAGTTTTTCGAGTATCTTTGAGTTTTGTATCTTGTGCCAATTTTTCATGATTACTTCTTTCATTGGGCTTCCAGTTTTTATGATTCTATCTGGTGGGAAGCCTTCACGGATAAGGTATTCTCTTGCTAATGAACTGTAAGGTAAGTTTATGTCCGCTATGTGGTCAACTATGCGTCTGTTGGTTTCTTCAGGGACACGTTGGTCAAAACATCTGTTACCTGCTTCCATGTGGAATATGGGAATTTTCCGTCTTTTTGCTGCGATTGCCGAAAGACAGCTGTTGGTATCGCCAAGTACAAGGAATGCGTCTGGTTTTTCTTTTTCAAGTATCGGTTCAATTTTGATTAGTATGTTCCCGATAGTTTCTATTGGATTACCTGTTGCGGCATCTAAGAAGTAATCCGGTTTTCTGATTTCAAGGTCTTCAAAGAATATTTGGTTTAGTTCGTAATCGTAATTCTGACCTGTGTGTACAAGTATGTGTTTTATTGCTGGGCAATTGTCCAGTCTTTTGATGACTTCGGAAAGTCGTATGATTTCTGGTCTTGTTCCGACAACTGTCATTACTTTGAGTTGGTTCACGATTTATACCTCCATGTAATATGTGTCTGGTTTGTCTGGGTTGAATATCTCACTTGCCCAGAAGATGGTTATCAGTTCGGTTTCACCGATGTTCGTTATTGAGTGTGTGTAACCTGGTGGTATGTCAACAATTTGTAATTTTTCACCGGATACTCTGTATTCTATTATATCATTCGAGTCGATTTTTCTGAATTTTATTATCGCTTCGCCTTGGACGACTAAGAATTTTTCAACCTTTGTATGGTGCCAGTGGTTGCCACGTGTTATGCCCGGTTTTGTTTTTGAGATGAATATCTGACCGAACGATTGGGATTTTATGACTTCAGCAAGCCAGCCACGTTGGTCGGTTTTCATCTCAAGCTCATATGAAAATTCATCAGTTGGAAGGTATGAGATGAATGTTGCATAGAGTTTTTTGTCAAAGTCGTCTTCTAAGGATGGCATTAAAAGGTTCCGTCTGCTTTGAGCAAATTTGTATATTCTCTCAGCAAGATTGCTGAGTTTGATTTTGTATACTGGACGGATTTCTTTGTAACCGCTTTGAGTGTTAGTTTGTTGTTCTAAAATAGATATGAATTCTTTAACAACATCGTCTATGTAAACGAGCGTTAGTTCTTTTTCTGGGTCATGTATTTCGATGGGAATGTTTCTTGCTATGTTGTAGCAAAATGTTGCAACAACTGAGTTGTAATTTGGTCTGCACCATTTACCAAAGACGTTTGGAAGTCTGTATATGTATGTCTTTGCTCCTATCTTATTTGCGTAATCTAATAATATTTCCTCTGCACGCTTTTTGCTCTTTCCGTACGGGTTGTCAAGTTGTGCTTGGATTGATGATGTGAATAGTATAGGTGTATTTTTGTTGTGTGATGCGAGTATGTCTATAATAAATTTTGTGAATTCAACATTCCCTTGCCAGTATTCTTCGTCAGATTTTGGTCTGTTGACTCCGGCAAGGTGATAGATGAATTCGGCTTTTTTTAAACTTTCTATTAGTTCGTCAGTATTTGTGTTTGTATCTATAAGTAATAGATTGGTGTATCCTTTGTTTTTTAGTTGTACAGTCAGATTTTTTCCAATGAAACCGTTTGCACCGGTTATTAATATGTTCATTTTATCACTCCGAATTCCCTCAAATCGTCTTGGATTTCGTAAAGGTTAAGAAGCTTTTCTTTTAGTTCTTCTTTCGTTAGTTGGTATGTGTTCCCTGAGTTGTATTCTTCAACTTGCTGGACTTTTTGGTCGCCTTGGGAGAAGTATTTTTCATAGTTTAAATCTCTTGTGTCAGCTGGGATTTTGTAAAAACCACCAAGGTCAATAGCTCGTGCCATTTCTTCTCTTGTTATGAGTGTTTCGTCTTTTTTCTCACCATGACGTGTGCCGATTATTTTTACAGGGTGTTCTGGTCTGTTAAATATTTCTTTTATTGCTTGTGCGAGTAATCCTATGGTTGCTGCGGGTGCTTTTTTAATAAATGTGTCACCGTTTTCACCGTTTTCAAATGCGTATATGACAAGCTCGATAGCTTCATCAAGGCTCATCATGAACCTTGTCATGTTTGGGTCAGTTATAGTTATTGGTATATTCCTTCTGATTTGGTCGATAAAAAGTGGTATAACAGAACCACGAGATGCCATGACATTACCGTACCTTGTTACGCATATAGTTGTACCGTTAGAATACCTTGATTTTGCTATAGCAACTTTTTCCATAAGGGCTTTTGACATGCCCATTGCGTTGATGGGGTAAACAGCTTTATCTGTGCTTAAGCATATTACTTTTTGTACGCCGTTATTTATAGCTGCTGTTAATACGTTATCTGTACCTATTATGTTAGTTCGTACAGCTTCCATCGGATAGAATTCGCAAGATGGAACTTGTTTTAATGCTGCTGCGTGGAAAATATAGTCAACACCTTTGGTGGCTTCGTATATTGAGTCGTAATCACGTACATCACCAATGTAAAATTTGAGTTTTGGATTTTTGTACAGTTGTCTCATATCGTCTTGCTTTTTTTCATCACGGGAAAAGATTCTGATTTCTTTAACCTCGCTATCTAAGAATTTTCTGATAAATGCATTTCCAAAAGAACCAGTGCCTCCGGTTACGAGTATGATTTTATCTTTGAAATGATCCAATGCTCTTTGGATTAACAATTCAATTCGCCTCCTCGGTTTCGCTGAATAGTATTTGTTTAAGTTTTCTAATTATCTTTTCTTTTTCGAAATGTTCTTCGTAATACTTACGTGCATTTTGTCCTAAGTTTTTTACTTGTTCTTGTCCCATATCGATTAATTTTAACACAGCTTGTGCAAGTTCTTCCGGTTTACCTGGTGAGACGCAAATGCCACATTGTGATTCTTCTATTATTCTTTTAGTTTCACCATCGGCTATGGCAAGTATGGGCTTCCCACATGCCATGTAAGTTTGTAATTTCGCTGGTATGTATTTTGAGAGCAATTCATCTGGTTTGTAACTCAAAAGTGCAACGTCACTTGCTGCAAGTATTTCTGGAATACGCATGGCTGGTACTAAGTCGACAAAGTTAAACATATCTTGCACGTTGTAAGATTTCGTAAGTTGAATGAGTTGTTGTCTGTATCTCCCGTCTCCGACAATATTAAATGTAACCTTAGTTATGTTATTATCTTTTAGTATCTTTGCGCTCTGTGGTAATATATCAAGTCCTTGGACGTATCCGACGTTACCTGTGTAAGTGATATTGAATTTATCGATATCTATTTCAGGAATCGGTTTTTTCTCCAGTGGTTTATAGAACTCTTCTGCGTACTGCGGTAAATATATCAATTTGTCTTTCGGAACATTTCTTTGCATGAGTGTTTCGAGCATACTTTTTGATGTAACGAGTATTTTTGTCGATTTTTCGTGTATGTAATTTACAATCTTGTTTACTATGGAAATTATGAATTTATTTTTTATATTCGCTGCGACAACGAGGCTTTCTGGCCAAAGGTCTTGTAAGTACAGATAACACGGTACCTTGCGCCGTTTGGCATAGCTTATAGCTGGCAGCGCTTGGAATATCGGCGAAACCGCGTACACTAATATTGTATCATATTTTTCTTTTTCCGTTAATGCCCAGAAATAGCCTGATAGGACAAATGAAATGTAATTGAAAAACAACATGAATTTTCGCTTACCACGTGGGATGATGAATAGTCTTTTTATTTCAATACCTTGCCAATTTTCCTTGCGTTTTTTGAAGATACCGTATCCTGCGTATATCTTTCCAACGGGGTAATTTGGTATCCCAGTTACGACTTTTACTTTGTAACCTTGTTTTTTTAACTCAAGTGCGATGTCGTTTATTCTGAATTGTTCCGGATGGAAGTACAATGAGACGATTAGTACCTTTTTCATTTATTCATCACTCACATTCGCAAGTGCTTTTATTTTTAATATCTCTTGCGGTGGGGTTGGTACGTTTTTGAAGAGTTTCATATGCAACGTGCTTTTTGGAAATAACACAATTAGTATCGTGCAGAAGATTATGAGTAAGTAATTTTTAATCGAATAATTGTCGACATACCATTTTTCAACGTAACCTTTGTACGGTGTGAGTACTTCAAGGTAAAATTTCCGTGGATCTGGGACTTTTTTTGGATCGAGGAGTTCTTCTTCGCTTCTGAACATAACTGGTCCAATACCAGATACACCAGGTCTGATTTTTTTAAGTGCTTGTTGAACATCAGGTGTAAAATGCGAAAAGATATCGTAAGTTTGGGCACGCCATCCAACAAGCGACATGTCCCCTTTGAGTACGTTTATGAGTTGAGGTAATTCGTTGATTTTGGTCTTTCTCAGAAACTTTCCAAAAGGCAGGACACGAGGGTCGTTCTTCAGTGTGATGTTGCCCTGTTTTTCACTGCCACTTCTCATTGTAACGAATTTGATTATCTTGAATGGTTTGCCACCTTTTCCGACACGCTCTTGTAGGTAAAACACCTTATGCTCTCCTGTGAGAAGGAGGATGATTGTAACAACTAAGATTATCGGCGAAGTGATTATAAGCCCTATCGCTGAAAAGATTATGTCAAGTAACCTTATGATAAACGACGTGAATGGTTTGCCTTCCATGTCGGTTCTCCTTTTCTCCTTTCTTTGGTTCGTTGGTTTATTTGATAGATCTTGCTTTTATTTTGAAGATTATCATTTCAACACTTCGTGGTTTGAGTATAAATAACGCAATCGAGTAAATTAAAGCCGATATTCCAACGGTCGATAGGTATCCGAAAAATGTGTTAGCTTTTTGAGACATGATAAGTAATACAGGTACTATACAAATCGAAGCGAGGATTATTTTGATGGTGTTTTTGAGTAATTCTTTTGCATTCAGGCTTTTTAGCTTTCTTCTGAGTAATTCAAATAGTAAAATAGTTGCAACGATACTGCTTATACTTGTTGCAAGTGCTAATCCGATATGTTTGTATCTTTTCACAAGAAAGCTATTGAGTACGATGTTCAATACCAACGCAACGGCTGATACTTTTACAGGTGTTTTGGTATCGTTGAGTGAGAAGAAGGTTCTTGATATGACGCCAACAGATGCATTTGCAAGAGTGCCTAAGGTATAGAAGAATAGCGCTTGAGCTGTTAGTGTTGTTGCCACTACGTTGAATAATCCACGCTCGTAAACGAATCGTATCGTCTGTTCTGGTAATATTAAAAATCCTATGCTTGTCGGTATGACAAAGAGCCAAATTGCTTCAAGTGAACGAGAGATAAGTGCCCTAACATTTTCCAATTTTCCTTGCGCTATTTGTGTTGCTGTTGCTGGGTATACAACTTGCGACATTGGACCTGCGAAAAGGCTTATCGGTACGTCTTTCACTATTATCGCATAGTTCAGTGCACTGACAGAACCTTCAGGTAACATCGATGCGAAGACTCTGTCGATAAAAAGGTTTAGATAGCTAAGGCTTGAACCAAGGTATATTGGTATTAGTAATGTGAAGATTTTCTTTATCATCGGATCTCTGAACGAATAATCGAAACCGAAATTTGGCCATTTTTTCTTAGCTATAATAGTTAGTAAGAACACGTAAATACCAAGCGAGACGACATAACCGATGACTAAACTTACAACGGGATTATTGTTGAATAAGACCAAAAAAGTTATAAGCGACACGTTTACAAGTAAGATCATAACGTTTGGTAATGAGAATACACGGTACACGTGGTATATGCTTTGGAGTAATCCGTACATACCTTGTACAAACATCACTGGAAGCATAGCATAGCTCATCGTTAATGCCAAGCTGTATCTTTTTGGTTCAAAGCCCGGTACTAAGATACGCAGTGCATAGGGAGTTAAGATAATTCCAAGGAAAAACGCGAAGAATAAGTACAGAAAGACAATACCAAAGACCTTTCGTGTACCTTCCCACGCTCTGTGTTCTCCATACACTTGTTTTTCTTGCAAGAAAACTGGTACGAATACCGTTGGTATAGAATCGATTAAACTTGTGAAAAGTCCGGGAAGTACATTTGCAACGAAAAATGCGTCAGTTATCGCTTTTGCTCCGTAATAATACGCTATGAGCATTTGACGGAGGAAACCGAGTAATCGACTGACGAAAGTGGATATGGATATAACTATACTTGCACGTGTGATGCTCTCAGCTTGCGCTTTAAATAATTTTTTCATCATTTATTGCTCCTTGCGTGGTTACATTTTTTGGTCAAGATTTTTGCCCGTTTCTTTATGTTCGAAATTAGGTACGAGTTTTTTGAATAATGTTACTATCTCTTCTTTTGTCCAGCTTTTAGCTTTTAGTCGTTTTATCTGGTGTAAGAATTCATCGAGTGCTTCTTCGTTGTAATTTGCCGAGCTTTTGACTATACCGATGTCTTTGAATTTATCTAAATTCAATTCTTCATCAGGTGTATAGAATTCTTCGTACTCTTTTTCACCTGTTGTATCGGATTTGAAAAAGTAACATGGCCATTTTTTCTGCTCAGGCAATACATGTGCCAATTCACGCGCCTCTTGTTCACTTGAGCATATGTGTGGTGTATAGCCAAGGTATTCAAGGTATTTCACCGCAAGTTCATCGAATCTGCGCATGTACTCTTCACCAAGCTTGGGGAAGAAAAGTTCCATATTTTCACCGAGAATAGCACTCATCATGCAAAGCATTCCAGATTCTTTCGGTGTGATGAAGTATCTGAGCACATCGTTTGGTGCAACGAGTGGTTGGCGTTTTTCGATACGGTATCTGAAACTGTCAAGTAAACTCCCTTTGCTGAATGCAACATTTGCAAAGCGTGCCGTTGATACGTTTATGTGTGTGCTGTATTTAAATAAGAAAAATTCCATAATTCTTTTACTTGCGCCCATCATGTTCACAGGATTTGCCGCTTTGTCTGTTGAAACGGCGAAGTATTTCTTCGGTGGTCTTTGAGTTAATCTTTCAAGTAATTTGACGTTGTTGAGTATGTTAACGTCTATCATACGCATGAGTGTGTACGGGTCTTTTTCGCTTCTCACGTGTTTCAATGCACAGAAGTTGAGTATGTAATCGTAGGGTCCTTTGTCTTCCAAGAAGCGTTCAAAGATATCACTTCCAAAATCGATGCAAAATGTTTGAAAATCACCATCGATGTAACCAAGCGAGCTTCGTATGTCTCTGACCAGTTCAGCCAGTCCATTTTCGTCGATGTCTATCACATGTAACACACGTGGATTACGCGCAAAGAACTCTTTAACAGTCGCTGAACCTATACTCCCAGCTCCACCGATGACAAGAAACGATGAGTTTTTGATTTCATCGCTTAAAATCTTTTCGTATCTTTCAACATCCTGTACAAATAACTCCCATTCTCTACCGAGTAATCTCAGTATGTCTTCGTTACGCATCGATGCACCTCCGCTATGCTGACTCTCTTCACATCTTCTGTTCAAGGTATATACCTGTATCTTTATGATTTAATTTTAAAATAGTGCGCTTAAATAATTCGATAATCTCTTGCTTAGTCCATGTGAGTTTTTTCAATCTCTCTATCTCTTCGACAAATCTTAGAAGATTATCTTTTGTTTTCTCATCCAACGGTGTATATTTTACAATGCCTATATCTTTGAATCTATCGGTATCGATATCTTCATCTTCGTAAAAGAACAAATCTTTCTCATCTTCGCCAGTTGTGTCACTTTTGAAAAAATAACATGCCCATTTACCTTCTTTTGGTAATATTTTCGAAAGTTTTCGTGCTTGCTCTTCGCTCTCACACACGTACGGTGTGTAACCATGGTATTTTAAAAACCGCTCAGCTATCTGTGAGAAGGATGTTGTATCTTCGTCTTTTAATTTCGGAAAGTATATCTCCCCGCTTGAAGCGGTGAATATCGTTAGCAAACACATCTTGGCAGCTTCGGAAGGTGTCATGAAGTAACGCTGATTTACAGGTGCAACGATGGGCAGTTGTTCTTCCAATCTGTGCGTGTAACTGCCAAGTAAACTGCCGTTACTGAACGCTATATTCGGGAATCGTACAGCGCAGGTGTGTATCTTGTTTGCGTATTCTATCATGTAATATTCCATCAATCTCTTCGTTGCACCCATCAAGCTCGATAAACTAACTGCTTTTGTACTTGAGACAGAAAAGTAATGCGTACTGTATTTTTCGCATAATTTTAGTGTGTAAAGTGTCGATAGCACGTTCACATCGACCATACGCATGAGGCTGTACGGGTCTTTTTCGCTTCTGATGTGTTTTACCGCAGAGAAATTAAGTACGTAATCGTAAGGACCTTCGGAGCGTAAAAATGCTTCGAATATATCACTGTATACATCGAAAACAAACGTTCGAAAATCACCGGTGATGTAACCGAGTGAACTTCTTATATCCCTTACAAGTTCCGCCGTTCCGTTTTCATCAAGGCTGACTATGTGTAATTTTTTCGGATTTTTTTGGAAGAGGATTTTGACCACTTCCGAACCGATTGTACCAGAACCACCGAGTACAAGAAAACTCGAATTTGAGATTATTTCGTTGATAGCATCCTCAATTTTTGCGTAATCTTCTTGAAAAAGCTCAGTCGAACGACCTAAGAATTCCAACAGCAAATTATCTTGCAAATTCTTTGCCCTCCTTAATTACCAGCTTTGCAACAACTCAACGAGCACCGCGACGCCAAAAGACCGCTTCCAGTGTCTGAAGAATTATCTGGATATCGAGTAAAAGACTTTGATTTTTTATATAATACAAATCGTACTCGGTTTTTTTGATGTACTCTTCGAGTGTGCTTGTATGTTTGTAATTTATCTGTGCCCAGCCAGTGAGACCGGGTTTGAGGTTCAGTCGGTAATTGTAAAATGGGATTTTCTTCATGTACTTTTCATGGTACTCAACCATCTCAGGTCTGGGACCAACGATACTCATATCACCTTTCAACACGAGCCAGAACTGTGGTAATTCATCAAGACGAGTGAGTCTTAAAAATTTACCAACCTTCAAGGCACGCTTTTCGATATTTTCGTTTGGATCTTTGCGTTTTGTCTTCTCTTCTTTCAACGTTCTCACCTTTATGAACGTGAACAACTTCCCGTATCTTCCCACACGTTTTTGTTTAAAAAGAACAGGGCGTCCATCTTCGATGAGCACAAGTAACATAGCGATTAACAGAAGCGGTGAAGTGATAATTACACCAAAGAGCGCAACAAAGATATCAAAGACTCGCTTAACTGGTGAGTCTTTTATCTGTTGAAATTTGATTTCGTAATATTGCTGGTACATACCTATAAGTTGCATAGGTATTCTTTTGAGCGTATCTTCTATCACATCGGCTATGTGTAATACTTCGCACGATAATTGACGAGTGTACAGATAACTTCTCAAAAACTCATGTTGCTGAGCGTTTGTTACAAGGAACGATACACTGGAAGAGTATTCAATTATCTCATCGAGTTTAACGATATCATTCCCATCTACGAAAACTTTGAACATGTAACGTCTTTTAGACCTTTCCTCAACTTCGCTAAGTACACTTTGTAATGCTTGGTATTTTTCCTTATCGATGAACACGATAAATTCTTTTGGCTTGCGTTTTGACAGATTAAATCGATAAATTCTCGTGTTTAAAAGTGGTATGGAGAACGATAAAATAACGAAAGTCAAAGCTGTTGGTTTAAATGCGAGTTTACTGCGAAAGAGAGAGAAAAACAGGGCGCTAAGTACAACAGCTATCGATAAACTGACAATTGTACGTGTGAATTGCTCAGAGTATTCAGTTAAATTTTCTTCTTCGAACGCCCTGTATGAAAAAAGTGCTACCACAAAAGAGGTAGCAAAAATTGTACCGGCAACCAAGGAATAACGTATCGACAATGAGCTATTTCGCACAGTTATATATTCTATGAAAAACGAAAGGAGAAAATCTATCAATACAACCAAGAAATCCACCACGCTGTTGAAATATCAATTTTTATTTGCCAATAATTCGTAACCTTTAATGAAAAGCATATACCTTTCGTAGGCGAACATCATATTGTTGTTGTCTAAATTGGAATCCACGAGGTAATTTAGTAATGTATTTATCTGATTCTTCGAATCTTCTGAAATCTTCTGATTTGCTAAGGAATTTCTAAAATCAGCAAATGCGTTGTTAAATGCCTGTTTCCAGACGGATTTCTTACCAATCCGTGCCCAATTTCTTGAATCGTTGGCGAGTAATGTTTCGAAATAATCCTTCTGGATTTTTTCGTAATCCTCGTTGATGAATTTATCAAAAGCACGTTTGAGTGATGAATCAAGTTGAGCTAAGATGGTCTCCATACTCGCCTGATTTTCCTTTTCGAGTATACGCCGCACGTCGTTGAGGATAAATTTCGTTCTTTCTTCGTAAATTGCTTTGAAATCCATCTTAGATAACTTTTCCTTCAAATAATCGTACGCGGGTTTATAGATTTCCAACACTTTTGCTTTTACTTTTCCATCGTTTGATTTCAAAGCAACGGTTGCGTACAAATCAAACGAACCATCTGGTACACCCCAGTAATTTTTCTTATCCATATTGATTGACGCAGTTACTTCTATACGTCCAGCGTTTTCGAGTAATTTCTCAACACGTGTATCTGTTGCTGGTAATAATTCAAATGCGAGTCCTGGCAATAATTTGTAAACATCTCGACCTTGAAATGCAAGCTCGATATCGACAGAGCGCCAATCTGGGAATTTCATCCAACTACCTGGTTTGAGAGTTAACGTTGCAATCGTCCAATTTATGTACTTATCGACCGACTCATCGAATAACTTATTGAATTTTTCTTGGAATTCCTTTCCCGTAAGAATCTGACTCATGTAACGCATGTATGAAGCTAACTGTGCGTACCTCTGAGCTAAACTCTTGTACGTATTTCTTTCCGAGAAGAATTGCAAAGAAGTTTCGTAAAGACCTATGGAATCAATTACCGCTTGAGCTTCAGGAACACGTAAGTAAATAGACATTTGCGGTGTTTTCTTGAGAAAATCTGAAAGAAACTCCAGATATCTGTATTTGTACTGTGGTGCGATGAATTCTTGATATTCATCGTACTCTTGCGAAAGCGGAATTGAAGGTTCAAGTTGAATTTGACTGTTGAGCACTTGAATACGACGCTCGTCTGCTGCAAGAGCTGCCAAGTAAAAATGCGCTTTACCAAACGTTGGGTCGTATTTCACCGATTTTATTAAATTACGCTGTGCATCGTAAAAGAGGGAAGGAATCTCCGCTTCAAGCAATCGTATCTGCCGTTCTATGGAAACTTTTTGATTTTCTATCTGTGATTTAATATTGTGAATTGTTTGAACTCGCTGTGCTTCCGCATTTATCTGACTGTACGGTATACCTGTACGCCTTGCTTCGTTTTGTTTTTGAGTATGCCAATTTTCCGGTCTTAGGAACGAAAACTGACCGGACAGATTGTTAATATCATCTTCGAGCTTTTTCAAATTCTCAATCTGAGAGATGTACTGTGGATACTGAGTTGAATAGTTATAGTAATTCGTATAGCTTTCCATACCGGATTTTCCGTAAACTTCCGCCCAAAAGTGCGTGTACCTCAGGTATGTCGAAAGACCTGTTACAACCGTTACGATAATCAACAATAATATTGCAGTGGGATATTTGATATTCACTCTCTTCATCATCGTTTTATTGAAATACACGCCAAGACCAACGGAGATAAAGTAATTAGCAGCCAGTGCATTGGGCAAAATCTGAGCTGGGAAACTGAAGACACATTGCAGTGCAAAGACAACACCAGAAACAACGAACGTTGTGAACAAAAGCGCATCGTCTCTGTTGTCTAATGCAATTATATTTCTAAACACGTACACAGAAAGTAAGATTAACATAACCAAAAGAACAGAAAAACCAAGCAGACCAGTCTCGGCAAGTTGTTGTAAGTATTCGTTGTGTGTCTTTTTGAAATTATTCCACACATAATTGTACTCTGGATGTTCTTTTAAAACTTCTTGAACACCGTATAAATCGTATATTCTGTAAGTACCTATACCTTGGCCAAGTACCTTATGCTTTTTCCAAATAGGTATACTCGACAACCAACTTAAGAAACGTTCATCCTTCGACGAACTCCACGTCTCTCCGGAAAAGCGTGCAATGATCGTACCAGTGGTGTTTCCGATAAGCTTAGGTGAGAAATTGAACAAGAGGAAAACTGTGATGCCAAGAGCAAAGAGCAAAATTGTCATTACGTTTGTTAATTTATTCAATCTGGCTTTCTCTTGCGGTGAGCATTTATCCTCATCGTGCACTGGCTTTCTTTGTATAAAGAGAAAGTAAAAGCCGGAGAAAATCACAATACCGGTGGAGAGTGCTATAATTTCAGAACGTGTCTGGGCAATGGATAGTACCACCAAGATAAATAAACTCGCCAACAAAGCTGTAAGCTTGACCATAAAAACTTTCCAAAACACATTTTTACGGAAGAAGGAATAATCTTTCGACATAACAAAGTAAACGGTCAATGGAAATAACATATTGAGATAATTTGCCACAAAGATAACATTTCCAACAGTTGAACGGATGGTACCTCTTATGAACGGCTCGCCCAATTTCCCGAGTAAAGGATCAAAGCCAGTGTAAAAATTGATCGTCGAACTTGTCGCTATATAAAAACCCGGAAGTAAGAATAAAAATGCATACCAAAGTATATTTTTTTTGTCTGTCATTTTATTAGTAAAATAAAAACTTATCAAAATATTAACAAGAAGATACAAAGAAATATCAAAAGACCATCTTAGAAAAAAAGGATTATCACGCCAAACATTAAAGAGAGAGAATAAAGTTATAAAGCCGTAAAAAAACCATAATATATGAACACTTGTAAAACTCAAAGAAACTGAAAATGGAACAATATCCGGAGTTGAATGAGCAGATTTTACGGGCTTTTTTACAATCATGTACAATGACCTTAGTAATAGATAAAGCGTCGTCAAAAACGAGAACAATGCTAAGATAAAGAATTTTGGAGTGCTAAATTCATAGGTATAGAATTTACTTACAAATAAAGCAATCAAAGGTATAGCTATAGTGAGTACAAGCTCTTCAAATGTACTGAGCATAGCGTACCAAACCTCCAACATCGTTATTCGTGTGGTCTAAAACAGATTTATGCCACTGTATGGTTTTCCTTATACCTTCCTCGAGAGTAATCTTAGGTGAAAACCCTAATGCTTCTATCTTTTCTGTTGAAAACCGCTTTTTCCTTACCAAAAATTTTGAAGGTGGTTCAACAATTTTCATTAAACTTCTCGGTGCACCTGTCATTGTGAGCACAAGTTCAGCAACATCTTCCATGCTTCTATAATCTTGAGTTCCAATATTGTAAGCTTCGTAAATTCCTTCTTTGAAGGTATGGTTTTCCAGAACCAAAATCATAGCATCGACGAAATCATCGATGTAACACCAAGAGCGTTCTGTACCTTTATGTACGTAAAATTCATGCCCTGTTAAAGCGTTGAAGATAAATTGGTCGATAGCTGACTTATACTTACTTGAAATGACACCGGGACCGTAAACGGTGAATGGTCTTATAGCAACTGCTTTTAGTCCGTAATTAGTTACATAATGATGAACGAGAGTTTCACCAAAGTACTTGCTAAGTGCATATATATTTGTCAAGTCAAAGCCAGAAATTTTCGTTAATTTCTCTTCTGCCACAGTGTCGTTGTCAAAGTCTTTGCCATAAACTTCAGATGTTGAAAAGTAAACGAGTTTTGCACCAAATTCAAGGCATAGTTCGATTATATTAAGTGTTCCTATGCAATTAACATTCAGTGTTTTATGTGGATGTTCTTCGCCGAGTATCCTGCCAACTTCACCTGCCATATGTATGACTATATCTATCCTTTGGAGATGTCGTAATCTTTTCCATAGGTCGGCAAATTCTGTAACATCAGCGCGCACGTAATCTTCGTAATCGCGTATAAATTGATCAAGAACAATTATATCATGTCCAAGTTCCTGTAATTTAGTTGTTAAGGCGTTACCTATAAATCCAAGACCACCTGTGATAAGTATTCGCACTTTGTCCCCCTCCTGTGATTTGTGATGTAGCTAAGTTTATTATAACACGCTTATTTACGGCATGCAAGATTCTTAGAAAGTTTAATTAAGACATATAAAAAAACATGCGCACTGGTGATCCAGTGCGCATGTTCCCAACGAAAAGATTCAATTACTTTCTTGCAGTATTTTCTAAGTCTTTTCTCCACTTTGTCCAACCAGGAGCAAGTTCTCCAGATGCTTTCAACATGTAAACGTTTTTATCATGACTTCCAAATATGAGTTTTCCTCTTATCAGCGTTGGGCTTGACCAAATTCTATCGCCTGTCTGGTATCTCCACTTTACAGTACCGTCAACTTTGTCAAGTGCGTAAAGGTATCCTTCGTATGTTCCAACGTAAAGTGTACCATCATTTGCAAGAAGTGGAGTTGAACGTACTGCGTCACGATCGTTACCTCTTATATCGTTACCTGTATAGAATTTCCAAATAATATTAAGAGAGCTATCAAGTTTTACAACATAACCACCGTCTGTACCTATGTAAATATTTCCGTCGCTATCGACAATCGGACTTGCATCGATACGACCAAGTGTGAGGTGTTTACTATTTGTTGATGGACTTGTCATACCGTTTGAGAAATCTACTTTAATAATCTCGCCGTTTCTTGTGCCAAGATAGAGTATATTCCCATGAATAGCTGCTGAGGATACTATTGGTACGTCACTGCCAGATTCACCTCTATAGTAACTATAACCTAAGTTAATATATTTGAAGGAAAAGCCGTCTGTGTTAAGTACAAAGAGCTGCGAAATGATATCATAACCATTCTCTTTTTGCACTTTTTTAGCCGTTGGTACGAAGACATAGGTTCCGGAGGCTACAGGTGAAGATGCGATACCCAATCCGTTAAGAGTTGGATAACTAATTGCGTGGATTAAGTCATCTTTATAAAGAACATGGATTGCACTGTTCGTATCTTTAACTTCACCAACTATAACATAATCATCTATCACTAATGGAGATGTCTGAATTCCACCCCCAAACGGAGAGCTGGACTTATACTCGTCAACAAATCGCTTGGTGGAAGCATTAAAAACAAATCTATAAACTTGCTGTCCTCCTGCAACGTAAACAGCTGTTTTTGTTGCATCTATACCATCCAATGTTGGA
>CAZOAS010000009.1:3919-6061 GCA_964577745.1 uncultured Fervidobacterium sp. | reverse complement strand
TCCAATGTTGGACTCATCGTATTGAGTTTATAACCCGTAGAAGGATCAACAACCAGTCTGGCATCACGGTAGACCATGGTACTTTCGCCTATCTCATAAGCGTAAAGGTATCCATCATTGCTGCAGATAAAGAGGAAATTGCCCGTGGCAGCTGCACTTGAACGAACTTCGCCATTGGTTTGTTCAAAATCATAGAGCAAAGGTACAGCCGCTATTCCACTTTCCTTGTTACCTTTCTTTACGTTCAAACCAAATAGTTTTATCTTATCTTCTGGTACTTTATAATTACCAACTTGGATTTTATCATCCTGGCCAACCGGAATTGTTATACTAATTTCGTCTGTTGTTGGAGTTCCTTCATCTAATTTAACCCACGCATCGCCAACTTTTGCATAAAGTGTATATTTATCATAACCGTTGTTTTTAAACGTTGCTATATAACTGTTAGCAACTTTTTTTACTTGGAAATTTTCTGCACGTGATAAGAAAACTGCATCAAGTGTTATATCGAAACCTGTTATAAAGAACGGTCCAGCTAATGGTGTTGGTAACGCCATCGTTCCTGCTGCTTCACCAACGAGTTCTTTGTTCTTGTAAGCCTCAATTTTTACATTGTATTCTCCAGGTTTCAACGAGACCTTTTCAAGGACTATTTTCTCAGCTGCTGGAAGTGTTTTTTCAACTAACTTTTGACCATTTTTATCTGCAACAACAACTTTATAAGTATCTGCTGCAACTTCGCTTTTAACCACCATTTCAACCTTATCTATTAAATCCGATTTGAAGTTATTGGACGTACAACTGAACAACGCTGCGATGACAAATATTACAGATAATACTATAAATAGCAACTTTTTCTTCATAAGAAGGCACCTCCTTCAAATTATCAATTAAGAATGTGTTCGGAAATTTTACAAAATTTTATTTCGCACCAGTATTTTGTAAGTTACCTCTGTATCTTGGCCAGCCATCCGCTAAGTTAGAGGATTTCACATCGACAAGCGTTGTTTTATTGCTGCGTGATACAACCAGTTTGTTATTAACATCGTCAAGGAGTAACGCTTTTGGTTCTCCTGAAATTGTTGTTATATTCCACTCCGGGATGCCAAGAGAGTCAGCAAATTGATATATCTTACCATTTTCAGCTGCAAATACTTTATCTTGTGATAAAAGTAATACTTTGACATCATCGACAGATGCCGTTGCGTCAACTGTTTTGTACACTGTATTAAACCTTGCGATTCGGTTAGTACCAGACGCATAGTAAATGTACTCGCCCTTAGCAACTGGGTCTGAGGTTGGTTGACCTACATTTGTTGCCAATGTAGCAATATTTGTCAAGTCATAATTTCCAATTGTTCCATCTGTTGTGATGAAGTAAACATTCGAATCAAGCACAACTGGTTCTCTGATGTTTGCAGCATTTTTCAATCCTTCAGAGGTCCTAGTGGCGGATGGAGATCCAAGTCTAGTATTCCATGCGTAAAGCTCTGTTCCAGAAGCTGCAAAGATTATAACGTGCTGCCCATTTATAACCAATGGAGATGATTTAAATGTCCAGCTTTCGCCAGTCAATCCCACTTCTATCTTCCTAGAACTTGAACCAAGTTCTTTTTTTACTTGGAGGATATACTTTGAAGTACCATCATTCACACCAAGCACAAGCCAATCACCAGCAAGTGCGATTTCTGTAGCCTCAAGAGTTCTTCCGTTGATTGTAGAACTTGCCAATTCCAATAGAGTCGATGCTTTTGTGTCGAATTCAAATTTAAATTTCTTCAAAACGATGTCTGTACCTTTTTGATAAGCAACATAAATGTAAGCTTGTCCCGAAACAACCTCAACAACAGGACTTGTCATTGTAGCGGATTCT
This sequence comes from uncultured Fervidobacterium sp., assembly GCA_964577745.1. Lineage (GTDB taxonomy): Bacteria > Thermotogota > Thermotogae > Thermotogales > Fervidobacteriaceae > Fervidobacterium. The sequence continues at coordinate 4,188 of CAZOAS010000009.1, read as the reverse complement.
AAATTACCTGTATCAACTGTCGTAGCTTTTGAAGAACCAAAAAGATTATTACCTGTACCATAAACAGTCAACGTTGCACCACTGGAACCTTTCTCAATGTATGCAGCAAAGTTGGCACTATTAAGCTTAAACAAAGCTGGACTGTTGACTCCAAGTGTTGCGTCATATGTTGACCAACCAACATCTGGTGTGTATTCAACAGTTGTTCCCATTTCAACTACGAATTGTTTTGTATTCAGAGCCGGGAATACGACAACTTCACCTTCTAC
>CAZOAS010000009.1:0-3819 GCA_964577745.1 uncultured Fervidobacterium sp. | reverse complement strand
GCCAGTTATAGTTTTTTCACCTGCATCAATATTTACGTCTGTTGATTCAAAGCTCATTATTTTTGTTTCTGCTGTGTAAGGTCCGACTCCTTCAGCTTTTGCTTCAACGGATACTGTGTATATACCCGGTTCGAGCTGTTCTGCTCTTGAGAGAGCGATTTTGAATTTGTACTGCTGAGTTTTTGTGTCGTATGTGAAGTAATTCACCGTTCTATCTACTATAGTTGTGTTTCCTTGTTTAATTTTAACATCAAACTGCTTAACACGAATCGTGCTAAACTCATCTGACTTCGGAGAAACAGAACCCGCAAAGCTTGGAGCTTTGAGAGCAAAAGAAATAACGTAACCGGTATCTGCTGGTGTTGTTGCACGTTGAGAACAACCAAAGAGTACAAGTATCGTGAATAAGGCACTTAACGATAGTAAAATGAGCTTCTTACCCATACTTACACCTCCTGCTTTTATGTGTTTAAGTGAACATCTTCCATATCTTCTGCACAGCTTGGACTGAATGATACAAGAAATGAAAACGAAGAACTCCGATAAAGTAAAATGTTAAAGTGAATCTAAACCGCCGTAACCAGACTGAAAAGTAATACGGTTTGGAATAACTCCCCCCTTTCTTTCTCAGTTTTAAACCTTTTAAGTAAACTAAATGTGATGTTGCTTTGTAAACAAGATTTTTTATTCACCTGTTGTTTGCTCAAATACAAACTGATTCTACCGCTTGATTTCTTGTGTTTGGTTTTCTAAATGAGTATTCTATCAAAAATTTGTTAAATAGTCAATTTGGTTATCTAATTTTCCACCTACTATTATTATACCATAAATCGTTGGTCAAAGCAAGATTTTTTTGGAAAAATCTAAGTTTTGTGAAAATTTCAAAGGTTTTTTCGAATGATTTCTATTTCGTCTTCTATGTATTCATCCCATGTTTGTAACTTATTGCCGAATTCCAACGCTTTTTGTGATAGTTGTGTTCTGTATTGGTGGTCTGTGAGGATTAATTCAATAGCCATAGCTCGTTGTTCAATATTGTTTAAGGCTTCTTCGCTTAATTCATGATATGTACCTTTTGGAATGACTTTTAAAGAGTTCTTTACATTTATTGCTATTGTCGGTACACCAAGTTTTAAAGATTCTAAGAATGCAATGCTTAGGTTTGAAACATCGTAAAAAAAGCACGAGAGTGTTGAGTTTTTTAATATTGTCAGTGTTTGTTCGTGTGATAAACCTTTTATCAATAGTATTCTATCCCAAAGGTTATATTTATTTATCGTATCCAGCATTTTTTTATAATATGATTCGTCAGAGATTTGTCCAACTATTACTCCGTATACGTACAATCCTTTGTTTCTAAGATTCTCAAGGGTTTCTATGAATCTAATTTGACCTTTCCAGTTATCAATTCGCCCTATGTAGGAAATGTAATTTTCTGGTATTTTTCTGTATGTTTCTTCATCAATTGGTTTTGTTATAGATTGTATATCTCTCGGTACTCCGGCTAATTTGAATACAAATTTTTTTATTCGTTGATTTTTTGAATTCAACTTTTTAAATACATCGTCTCCGCGTGTGCCATCGTTTAGCACAAATAAAGCTTCCGCTGGTAAAGTGAATGTGAGATAATCTAAGGGCGCTCTCAAGAATATTAGACATTTGTTTTTATTAATTCGTTCTGATAGAAATGTGCCGTATATGGTTCTTGCGTTTGGAATGCCACAAAACACCGTTAAGAGACCAGATAAAGCTCCGTATCTTCCTATGCCGTATGTGAATTTTATACTTTCGGTTCTCGTTTTTTTAATGATCTTGGGAATTTGTAAGAATGCTTTTGTTATTGATTCGAATTTGTTTTTGTAATAAACAGGATAAACTTTGATTTTTTCTATGTATTTTTCAGGAATGTGAATTGTTTTTTTGTATTTATTCGATTTTTTTATGGGAATGAATAGTAAAATGTGTATTTCGTCGATTTCATCCAGGATTAATAGTTTTCTCATTAGCGTTTCGAATGGTGGAAGTCCTGAAAATTCGTCTCTGCCTTCAAGGAAGAATTGTTCAGCACCTGTCCAGAGCTTAGTGATTAGTAAGATGTTTTTTTTGGAGTTTTTCGTAAGTTTTTCTATGTTCTTGGAGTAATTTCCAAGGCTGTATTTGGTAATCTGTCTATACGATATTTGTGCAATTTGCTGAAGTTTTTCTTTAGATTCGGCAAGTTCTGAAAGTACGTTTGCTAAGGATTTCGGGTCATTATTTTGGAATATGTAACCAGTTTTTTTGTCTTGTATGTACGTCGCACTTCCGTTGTTGTTTGTCGAGATGACCAACATTCCGTGTGCCATCGCTTCAAGTACGACGAATCCGAATATTTCTCTTTTGCTGGCTAAGATTAATATGTCGTGCGTAAGGTAAAGTTCTTCCATTTTTTGGTAAGGGATGTTTGTTTTAAGTGTGATTATATGGTCCAGTTTTTTGTCTTGTATGTGTTTTTTGAGTCGTTCATAGTATTCTTTTTCTTCTTGGTTTGTCATTTGACCAGCGATTGTGATTTGTATGTTCTTTACGTTGTGTTGATTGTACAGTATTTCTATCGCATCTACAATTATAAAGTGGTTTTTGTAATCTCTGTATTTACCTACGTCAAGAATTCTTAAAATTCCGTTGGGACAGTATTCTCTGGTTTTCGCTTTTTCGTTTGGTTTGATAACTAAGGGAACGAATTTGGCCGTTTGGTCTTTTTCAAAGTTTTCCGGATTATTTGTGTATTCAACATAATCGTCGTAATTTGAGAATTCAACAGGTGTTATTCTTATTTTCGGAAAAAATGCGCTGAATATTAGCGATTTTATCTTTTTTTTGATTTTTGCCCTAAGCGAGTTGGGTTTTCTTGAGTATATCGGTGTTTGGTTGTAAAGTATTATTTTTTTTATTTTAAGTGCTTTTGCTATAATTGTCGCTATCATTGTTGTTACGTTACGTTCTCTGAGTATGAGGACGTCTGGTTTGTTGGTTTTGAGTTCTTTCCAAAGGAACGCGATGTTTGGGATGTACCAGTGTATGCGTTTTTTTTCTGTATAGTTCTCTCCTTTGATGGAGAGAATTCGCTCTGTTATTTTCCAAATTAAGCTTTCTTTTATTTTTATCGGTTTTACGTTTTCGTGATATTCCAGTTTGCCCATATGTTGTACGTATATGGTTACTTCATGTCCTGCGGATATTAAGTCGTCGATTGAATGAACTAAGTTTGTGTGGTAGCGAGGTAATATGAATGCTATCTTCATATCTTTTCACCTGTTAGGCTTTTGGAAAGTATTTCTATGTATTCTTCTATTTTTTTGCCCGTGTTGTATTTTTCCAGAATGTGTTGTTTTGTGTTTTTCTTTGGAGGGCTTTTTATTGCTTCGATTATTTTTTCCGCTAATTTTTCTGGGTTATCAACGGGTACTAACCAGCCGTATTTTTCGTCTTTTCCAATTATTTCCGCAGGTCCTGTTGGGCAATCTGTTGCCACAACTTTCGCACCGCACGCAAGCGCCTCGAGCAATGTGTTGGGTAAGCCTTCTTTTCTCGATGGTAATACGACAACGTCTGCATGGTGCATGTATTTGTATGGGTTGTCTTGCCAGCCAAGAAATTCAATATCATTTTCTAAGCTTAGTTCGTGTGTGAGTTGTTTGAGTTTTTCTTCGTAACTGCCTGTGTTTAGGATTGTGAGTTTTGCTTTTGGTATTTGGTTTTTTATTATTCTAAACGCTTCTAAAAGTACATCTATGCCTTTTTCGTATTCAAGGCGTGATACGGATAGTATGTTTATTG
>CAZOAS010000008.1:0-24779 GCA_964577745.1 uncultured Fervidobacterium sp. | reverse complement strand
ATAAATAATGATGTTTCTTGAATTACCAAGTTCCGGAGAATAAAAGTCTTTAATCAATTTTATATTTCCACTGTAAGTTGATTTCAAACCAGCCATCTGCTTTTCCACAAAATCCCTCCAATGATATATTTTTATATTGAAAGTGCTATCTTTATTTGCGTTAAGTACTCTATTTTGAATCTCTTCACCTTTTTCTCCCTTTTCAACTGTCTCCCACGAACCCCTTGTGAACTTGTACTCTATTTTACCATCGAAATCGAAAGTTCCAACAAATACGTTACCTTCTTTTTTCAGCTCGTAATTTGAATCCCCTGGATTCCAGCCGTTGAAACTACCTGCTATGTACAGTCTTGCATCCTTTGGAGTATAATCTGGTATTTCCACTACAAATGTTATCTTGTAAGCGAAAACACTGCTCGCGAGCAAAACAAATAATAACAAATAAAAAAATCTTTTCACAGTATCCCCTCCTTGGATTTGTCGAAAAATATGCCCATACAATCCTTATTATACCACTTTCTAAACAACTACAAAACATCGATTATTGGTCGATAATATAAGAGAAACTATGAGAGGTGGTGATAAGATGCGAATCGATGAGTATAGTGTAAACATGGAATCGGAAAGTTTATCACTGAAATATTCTAAGATATCGACAACTTTCAAAAAATACAGAACGCCTGATAAGGTAGAAATTGTTATTACAGAAAAACAACCACAAATTGATGAGAAGTCTTTGCAAAAGATAAAGATATTGAAAGCTATGCTTGAAAAGTTGACTGGTAAGAAGATTAAATTGTTCATCCCTGGACCAACGTACGAGGTACAAGTTAACCATCAAAAGGGACAGGATGTTGTTGAATTCGATAGTGAAGAAGAAAACCTGAACATTCAGTATTCTAATTTCTCAGCTCAAGGATATGTCAAGACAAAAGATGGGAGAACTATAGAATTTTCAGCACAGCTCAAGGAATTTCAGCTATCGTATTCTTATCAAAAGTTTTCCGGTAAAGTCGTTGATCCTATCGTACTCGATTTGAAAAACGCTTCTTCGACAGAGAAAGCGGTTGAACTCGATTTGAATTTCGATGGAAAATTGGATAAGTTTTACATAGGTGGAGGTATTGGATTTCTTGTTCACGATAAAAACGGAAATGGAAAAGTTGACGACGCAAGAGAGTTATTTGGACCAGTTTCAGGTAACGGTTTTCAGGAACTTAAGAAACTTGACAGTGATGGCGATAATTGGATAGATGAAGATGACCTTGAATTTTTAAAACTCAAGATATGGACGGTAGATGAAAATGGAAAAGAAAAACTTATCGGATTGATTGATTTAAATGTTGGTGCAATATTCCTTGGAAATGTTACGACCCCATTCGATTACGAAAATTACGTTGTCAGAAATACCGGAATTTACTTAACTGAAAATGGACTTCCTGGTACTGTGAGACAAATCGATGTTAAGGTTTAAAAATCTTGAAGTAAATAAAAAATCCGCATAACCTCATCATTACTGATTTGTTCACCCATTGTTTGGGTGAACTTTTGTTTTTTGGTATAATATATTCGGAGTCCGGAATCACAAGTCCGGAATTGGTCAGATAAATCAAGCTAAATCTATAGAACTGAAAGGAGAGTTCAAATGAGCATTTCACCAGTTGAGTTAAGGCACGAATTGCATATGAATCCAGAACTTGCGTTTAACGAATACAGAACACAGGCTATATTAAAAGAAGCTCTTGAAAGTCTTGGATTGAAACCACAAGTGATAGCAAAGACTGGATTGATAGTTTACGTTGAGAGGGATAAATCAAGTCCATCCGTACTTTACAGAGCAGATATGGATGCTTTGCCTATAAGAGAAGAAACAAACTGGGAATTTTCTTCAAAGTGTGAAAATATGCATGCATGCGGGCATGATGTACATATGGCAGTTTTGTACGGTGTGGTAAAAGAAATTGTAGAAAAAGACATAAAAGGAAATTACGTATTCATCTTCCAACCAGCTGAAGAAACCATAGGTGGTGCAAAATTTGTTTTAGATGAGATGAGAGAAAGATACAAAATAAAATATGCAACTGCCTTACATGTGACAGATGAGTACAATTTAGGGGAATTTGCAACAACCGATGGCACTCTTTTTGCTTGTGCGATGGAAATCACAGCTAAATTTAAAGGACTCTCAGCACATATTGCGCAGAAGCAAAACGGCATAGATGCACTTAAAAATTCGGTATTGTTCTTAAATGAGTTTTACAACACACCTATCGACAACAGTACCATCGGTAAAAGAGTCTTAGCTGGCTTTGGGAAGATGAATGCTGGAAATGTCAGAAATGCGGTAGCTGATTATGCTGAAGTCCAAGGTTCGATAAGAGGCGAGTCACTTGAAATTGTTTTTGAAACTTTTGGAAATATTAAAAGCATGGTTGAAAAGTATAACGGTTCACTTGAGCGTGGTAGTCTTTATCCTCCGGTTGTTAATAATGCTAATCTGTTTAACATATTCAAAAAATTCATAAGTGAGGAAAATTATAAATTCATCGACTGTGGTATGAAATATACCGGCGAAGATTTTGGATTTTTCAGCATGAAATATCCATCTTTAATGTTTTGGGCAGGTGTGAAGACTTCAAACGTAAGATACGGTCTTCACAATCCTAAATTTTTGCCAAATGATGAAGTTATTCCATTTTTGGTTGATTTTATGGTAAAATGGTTAAAAGTTCTTACTCAGGAGGTATGAGATATGATAGTGTTCATGACAGATTGGGGAAACTCGCATTACGTTGGAATATGCAAAGGCGTGATGAGAAGTATCACCGATAGTGAAATTGTTGACCTGACGCATTCGATAACACCTTATAACGTTAGAGAAGCCATGTACATACTCGATAGAAGTGTTGATTGGTTCCCTGAAAAGAGTGTTTTTTTGATAGTTGTTGATTACGGAGTTGGAACAGCAAGAAGAGCGATAGCTGTTGAAACGGATAAATATTACTTTGTAGCACCAGATAACGGTGTACTAACACTTGTCTTAGAGAGGCACCAACCACGCAAAATTGTGGATTTAGTGAACAAGAAATATCATTTTGGCAATTCGCGTACGTTCCACGGTCGTGATATATTCTCGCCGGCTGCTGCGTACATAACAAAGGGAATTTTCGATGACCTTGGCACAAGATTACCAAACTATGCGACTTTGCCGTACAGAAAAGCACATATATCTGGAAGTACAATACAAGGTGAAATAGCCTATTTCGACAGATTTGGAAATGTTGAGACGAACATTCCATTTTCGTGGATAGCTGAAAAAGATAATATCAAAGCAAAAATCGGTGGTAAAGTTTATCAAATTCCAGTTGTCGAAACATACGCAGATGTTGATGAAGGAGAATTGTTGGTACACGAAGATAGCTCCGGATACATAGAAATCGCCGTAAACAAGGGGATAGCACGTGAAAAGACAAGATGTTCAGAAGGATGTGAAATCGAGATTTCCATTTAAATAAGGTACACGGTCAGACCAAGGGGGCGGAGTGCATGAAAAAATTTGTTACGATTATAGTTGCGATTTTGTTGTCGCACTTTGTTTTTTGTGGGACACTTTACGATTTTGCTTATCAGTTCATGAGAGAAAAAAAGGTACCAGAACAACACGCTAAATTGATGGCAAAAACTTTGGAAGAAGAATCGAAGAAAGTACCTTCGAGTATCGACCCACTTTATTTGCTTGCTTTCGGAATGTGTGAAACAGGATTTGTGAACACGTTTGGAGATAAAGGAAAAGCAGTCGGATATTTTCAAATTCATGAGAGTGCGGTTATATACGTAGCAAATTTCTATGAAGATGTAAGGGAATTTAAGAAAAACCACCGAATACATTCTGAACTTATTAAATATCCCGACTGGCAATTGAGAATCGCTTACAGGTATGTGTATCTTATTCTGAAACATGTCTATGACTGGGATATTGTTCAAGCTATCTCTGCTTACAACGGTAGAAAAGATAGGTATAATCAATACACGGTCAACTTTTTCAAATATTACTCCGATATAGTTAATCAGTACACCAAACATTTGTCACTTTATGCTTCTAAGAAATAAACAACATTTTTTATTTGCAGTTTGAGGTGATAATATTTGAAATTAACCATAGGAAAGTACATTCCCAAAAAGTCTTTTATACACGACCTTGACCCAAGGGGAAAGTTGCTTGTCGTTATCGTTCAGATCACTATGGTAATGTTGGCTAAAGATCTTATAGATTATGCTATACCGATAACACTTCTTGTCACATTTCTTCTTTTATCGAAAATCAAACCTGTTTTATATCTTAGGAGTTTGAAGAGTATGTGGTTTCTTATAGCCTTTGCGGCAGTTGTGCAATATTTTGAAGGTGGAGTTTATTCTACAATTTACATAGTGCTTAGGCTTTCCTTGATATTTCTCTTTGCTTCAATGCTCACTTACACAACTCCTCCGCTACTGATGGCAAGGGGAATTGTTGATATACTGAAGTTTTTTGGTGTCAAAGAAGAGTCAAGAGAAGATTTTGGTATGATGCTTTCGATATCTATAAGATTTATCCCTGTTTTACTCGATGAAACAGATAGGATAATCAAAGCACAGCTTGCAAGAGGTGCAAAGTATTCAGAAAAAGGACTGAGAAACAAACTCTCAGCCCTCACAAGTATAATAATTCCATTGCTTGTTTCTTCACTAAGAAAAGCCGAAGAACTCTCTCTCGCTCTCCAAGCCAGAAAATACGGTATTGGTAAAAGGTCTCATTATTACTCTTTGAAATGGACGAAGAACGATTCTATTTATCTTTTGATTAACTCAACTGCGTTAGTCTTAACTTTGTTTCTCAGGAAGATTTGATAAGACGTTTTCAAATCTCTCTCTTATCTCGTTTAGTTCATCGAAGGTTATATTTAAAGGCAAAAGGAACCTGATTACTCCGTTGGTAAGTATATTGACAAGTAATCCTTCTCTTATGAAATCGCTTACTTCGATATTATTATTCTTTAACACAACTCCTCTCATCAATCCCAGTCCACGTATATTTTCAACTTTAGGTAAGTCACTAAATGCTTGTTCAAATTCTTTTCCCATATCCGCTACATAATTCAATAATTTATCATCTATCATCTCCAAGATAGCTCTCCCACCAGCCAAAGCAACTGGATTGGGTGCAAATGTTGAACCGTGCTCACCTTTTTCAAAAGCGTTAGCATGTTCATCTAACATTACACACGCCCCAAGTGGTAATCCACCACCAATACCCTTCGCAACGGTGACAATGTCTGGTTTTATGTCGAAATGTTGATATGCGTAAAACCTTCCCGTTCGCCCGAGCCCACTTTGCACTTCGTCTGCTACTATTATGTAATTTCTCAGTTGTTTATATTCTTTTATAATCTCAACAATTTCATAAGGGATGACATCAAGTCCACCACTACCGTGGACTACTTCAATGAAAACGGCGGCTATTTCTTTCTCTCTTTCAAAAAAGTCGCGTACAGTTTCAACGTTGTAGGGTAAAAATACAACGTCTGGGTCGTCGATGAACTGTTTTCTTATATTGTCAAATCCTGTTACACTGAGTGCCTTTAAAGTTCTTCCATGAAAATTCCTCACAAACGATACTATTTTGCCTTTCTTTTTAAACTTTCTGACCACTTTAAGAGCACATTCTGTACTTTCAGCACCGGAGTTTGTAAAGAAGACTTTTCCCTCATGCCCAGTCTCTTTGACTAACCTTTCAGCAACGATTTCTGCATCTTCATCTAGAAAAAAGTTTGAAAGGTGTGTATACCGTTCAAGTTTTTCTTTCATCGCACTTACAACTCTGTCATGATTGTGACCGAACAAAAGCACTCCAATCCCCATGAATGTATCGATATATTCATTTCCTTGCTTATCCCATACCTTTAAACCTTTTGCATGTGAAACTTGGATAGGATATCTGTTGTACGTTGATGCTATGTAAGTCATAAACTCACCAGCTTTCCGTGATTTTGGAATTAGAGCTCAAACGCTTGGCATATCTTTTCAACAAGTGTTTGTGCTTTCTCTTCTGGTACAAGTACTGATATCTTTATCTCTGATGTCGTTATGAGTTCCGGTTCAATTCCTTCCGTGGTCAATACATCAAGAAGTTTTGAAGCGACACCGTAACTTGATCTCATACCAGTTCCTACGACTGTGATCTTTGCAAATTGTCCGTAGAAATGGTACTTTGCACCGTACACAGATAAAGTTTCATCGAGTAATTCTTTTACTTTATCCGCTCTATCAGGCACAACTGTGAATGAAACGTGTGTCGAAGTACCGTTTTTAACGAGTGAGATCATATCGACGTTTATACCTCTTTCGGCAACTCTCTTGAATATATCAGCAACTACAACCGCATCGTTTGGTAAATCCATTATAGAAACCTTAACTTGATTTTTATCCAAGCTTACACCTGTTACCGCAGGTTCTTCAAGCCATTCTGGTAATCTGTCAACCACCCAAGTTCCCTCCTCTTGTGTAAATGATGATGCACAGTACAAATTAACTCTATATTTTTTAGCAATTTCAACCGACCTTGAATGGAGTACCTTCGCACCTGTTGCGGCAAGTTCAAGCATATCGTCGTAAGTGATATATTTCCATTTTTTCGCATTTGGATACAAACGTGGGTCGCACGAATAAACACCATCCACATCACTGTAAATCTCACAGTCACATCCCAGCTTAGCGGCTAATGCAACGGCGGATGTATCAGACCCACCTCGTCCAAGCGTTGTGAAATGTCCTTCCTCGGTAATTCCTTGAAATCCAGTTACGACAACAACATCGTGATTTTTCAAATACTCTTTCAAATGAGGTGTGCTTATATCGAGTATCCTTGCGTTCGTATGATGGCGCGTTGTCAGTATTTTCGCTTGGAATGCGTTAAGTGAGATAGCGTTCACTCCCATATCTTTCAATGCCATAGCTACGAGTGCGCATGATACTTGTTCACCTGTCACAAGTAACATATCGAGTTCTCGCTCATCTGGTTTCTCTGAAATCGACTTTGCAAGTGAGATGAGTTGGTCAGTGGTCTTTCCCATCGCTGATACCACAGATACAACTTTGTACCCTTCTTGTACTTTACTTGCTATCCTTCTGGCAACGTTCTTGATTCTCTCAGCATCGGCAACAGATGAACCGCCGTATTTTTGGACGACTATCCTCAAACCCCATCACCCCGTTTTATTTTAACTTTCTTAATTCTTCCAATATCTGCGTTTTGCTTACAGTCTTTTCATCAACTTTCTTAATCACCCTTGCCGGTACACCGGCGACAACCGTGTAAGGTGGTACATCCTCCACCACAACTGCACCGGCTGCCACAACGGAATGCTCACCAACTCTAACACCTTCAAGGATAACGGCATTCGCACCAACCATAACATGGTCTTCGATAACAACGGGCATCGCACTTGGTGGTTCAACAACGCCAGCTATAACACTACCAGCACCGATGTGACAGTACTTACCAATACGCGCACGTGCACCGACAACGACGTTCATATCTATCATCGTGCCTTCTCCGATAACACTACCGAGATTTATCACAGCACCCATCATAATAACTGCATTATCTCCAATTTCAACGTATTCTCTTATAATCGCCCCGGGTTCGATTCTGGCGTTGAAATTTGAGATATTCGCAAGCGGAATAGCCGAATTGTGAGCTATGTATTCTACTTTTGAATATACAACCGACGGATGTTCCAAGATTTTCTTGATAAATTCATAATTCCCAAAAAGCACTCCAAAGTTATCCGAACCTACGAATTCAAATTCAGTATTGAATCCTTCCATATTTTCGATACCAATACTTTTTAAATCACCACTAACGTACGCTCTTACAAGTGTTTTTTTCTTACTCTTTGCGATAAGTTCGATTATCTCTTCACTCGTCAAATCACTTGCTTTTTTGTTAATCATCTATTTTCCCTCCGTTATCCTCTAAGTGATTCCGAAATAACATCTGAAAATGAGTAAAACCCGTTTTTCTTTGTCAGTGAAAAGAGTGCAGCTTTTCTTGCACCGATAGAAAATGCACGTCTTGAGAGTGCTTTGTGTGTTATTTCAACAACCTCACCATCGTTTGCAAAGACCACCGTATGCTCACCAAATACACCACCTATTCTTAGCGAACTAATTGGAAGTTCTTTACCAAGAGCATTTTTCAGCATGATAGCCGTACCAGATGGTGCATCTTTCTTTTTATTATGGTGAGTCTCCACAATTGCGCAATCCCAATTATCGAAATACTGTCCAAACTTTCCCAAAATAGCCTTCAATATATTTATCCCTTCTGAGAAATTGTAACTTTGCACAACTGGTACACTCTCTGATAGTTTTCTTAAAAGCGTAAAATCATCTTCCGTTAATGCCGTTGTACCTATCACAAGTGGACATGAAAATTTAGTGCAAAGTTCCACAGTCTTTTCGAGGGCACTTCTATTTGAAAAATCGATGATAACATCAGGAGTTCCAGATATATCTTCTAAATCTGTATCAACTCTGAGCACTAACTCATCACCCATGGATGTAAAGTAATCGACTATCTCCTTCCCCATCTTTCCATTGACACCGACCATGCCGAATTTCATTGTAAAACACCTACTTTCTCAAGTGTCTTTTTAAGTGTTTCTATCGTCGATTGCTTTGCTGGTACGAGTGGTAATCGAAGTTCGTTCTTCATCATACCCATCAACCACAATGCCGCTTTCAGGGGAATTGGATTTGATTCGATAAAGAGCACTTTCATAAGTTCAAGGTATTCAAAGTGAATTTTTCTTGCGGTGTTTATATCACCATTTAGCGTACTATCCGCAAGTTCAACCATCTGTTTTGGTATAACATTCGATGCAACGGATATCACACCTTTACTACCGGAACACATCATATGGAAAGCCCTATCATCGTTTCCGGAATATATGTAAAATTGACCATTCGTTAATCTGTAAATTTCATCGGCTTGATTGACATCGGAATTGGCTTCCTTAATTGCGAGGATATTCTTACAATCACTTGCCAAACGTGCGACCGTTTCTGGAGCGATATTCACACCTGTTCTGGTTGGGACGTTGTATATCACAATAGGCTTGCTCAATCGTTCGGAGAGATACTTATAGTGTGCATACAAACCTTCCTGAGTGGGTTTATTGTAATAAGGAGTAACAATAAGAAGTGCATCCGCACCACTTTTTTCAGCACTAAGGGATAACTCAAGTGTTTTGTGAGTATCGTTCGTACCAGTGCCGGCTATGACTTGGACACGGTCATCACATAGTTCTTTCGTCAAAGCGATGAGTCTTTCCCTCTCATCAAGCGTAAGTGTCGCACCTTCCCCAGTTGTACCAGCAACGATTATCGCCCTCACACCGGAATCGATTTGCCACTTGACCAATGATTTATAAGCTTCATAATCAACTTGGCCATCTGAAAACGGTGTGACTATCGCCGTACCTACCCCTGTAAACATTTGCTCAGCCATGAACGACCCCTCCTTCTAAGAACACCTCAGCGTTGTAAAAAATCACGCTTAATTCCCCACCTTTTGTTTGAATATTCACCTTATCTGGAACGACAAGATTTTTCGCAACAAAGAACTTGTAATAGTAAGCTGTTGAAGTGATTCCAGAACCGCAAGATAACGTCTCTCTCTCAACACCACGTTCGTAAGTTCTAATCTTCAAGGTATTTTCCTTTTCAACTTGAAAGAAATTCACGTTTGCATCGAATCTGTATCGAATCTCAGGTGCCAATTTCTCAATCTCAACCTCATCGACATTCTCAACTTGGATAACCACGTGTGGAACACCAACTTCGATTAAGACTCCTTTGTACTCATCGTATGCAATCTCACCTTTGTACTTTGGATACGGCATCTGTACGGAAATCTTATCTGATATGCTTGACACCTTAGCTTTCAGTATCCCAGCGTTCGTTGAAAAGGTTACTTCACCGCTTAGTGAGTAAAAATCTTTCAGATACCTCACAAACGTGCGTGCACCATTTCCACAAAAAGTTGCTCTTTTCCCATCACGGTTGAAGTAATCCATATGGTACAAATTTCCGTTCATTTCAACGAATATCGCACCATCTCTATCACCAACGTTTTCAAGGACAATTTGTGATTTTTCTTCATCGCTTAAAGTTTTATCAGTACAATCGACAACTATAAACGTATTCCCTGTTGCACTGTATCTTTCAAGTCTTATCATTGAGCATCACTTACCTGGTTGTATACACTATTCAATTCCAAGTGCTTTTCCAAAATTCTTACAGCGTTTGTCGCCGCACCGACTCTGAGATTATCGGCAACAACCCACATACCAAACGTATGTGCATCGAACAACCTTACTCTACTCACGTGTACGTAATCATCTTTCTCAACTTCCAAAGGAGTTATTATATCCTCATGGAGTATCACATCTTCACCACTTGCTATCGTTTCAAGCAAATCTTCTTTCGTCATTATTGGAAAGAGTGTTCTTGCAATGACACTCTCAGAATGTCCAATTCTAACAGGAACCCTCACGGTCGTTGGGAAAACAGCGATGGAATTAGAATTGAGGATTTTTCTTGTCTCATTTATCATCTTCCATTCTTCCTGAGTGATATCTTTAACGATATCACCGATAAGCGGGATAACGTTATGGGCAATCTGACGTGCGAAGACGGAATGTTCTGTACTACCATTTAACTGATTTTCGTACTCTCTTATAGCTTTGTAACCTGCTCCTGAAACGGCTTGGTACGTGGAAACAAAAATCTCATGGAGTTGGTACCTATCGTGCACACGATACAGCGCAAGTACCATTTGAATCGTCGAGCAATTTGGATTTGCCACAATACCACGATAGTTTTTAAGAAGTCTACCGTTGATTTCAGGAACAACCAGAGGAATTTCCGGTACCATTCTGAATGCGGATGAATTATCGATAACAACACTTCCATATTCAGCAGCAATTGGAGCGAATTTCTTCGAAACATCTGAACCCGCTGAGAAAAGCAAATAATCAAATCCCTCTTTCATACGTTCCGCACTTAGAATTTCGACTGGAACATCAACGCCTCTGAATTTAAGCACTTGCCCAGCAGAACGTTCTGAAGCAAAGAACCTAACTTCCGAAAAATCAAGCTTTGAATTCTCAAGTACTTCTATCATATTCCTACCTACTGCACCTGTTGCACCTACAATACCCACTCGCATACCTACACCTCCACAATCTTCAAGTTTAGATGATTTTCATTAACTTATAAAAAAGCGGGCTACAGTTTTTTTACTGTAGCCCGCTTCTTTGGTGTTTATCTTGCGTTTATCTCATGGCAAACGCAAGCTGACCACCATTCAGCGGGCAGCTGCGTTTAGCTTTCTTATTCATTTTTGAAAAAATACTATCAGTTGCTAAAATATCACCGTTAAGTTTTGTTACCATCGATTATATTCCTCCTGCATTATTAATCTTGAGTATGCTAAGCATTTCGCTTTCCCAAATTCTTTGGCTAAATTATACCACAAAAGTACCGTACTTTGTCAAGTAGGCATTTCATTTTTCTTAGCCTTTTGCTTCATCTGGTACATCAATTTATCAACATCGTGGAGTGATTTCTGAAAACTTTCGGTGTACTGAACAACACCGTAAGAAAAATCAGGATTCAATTCATGAGCATTGTTGAAATCTTTCCGTGCTTTTTCGATTATCTCCTTTGCTTTTTCAACTGGGCACTCTCTCAATATAACAAGAAACTCATCACCACCCATTCTCACAACTGCATCCGATTTTCTCACAGATGACTTCAACAAATTCACAAGAATTTTTAAAATCTCATCACCCACATCGTGCCCGTACTTATCGTTTATCACTTTGAAATTGTTCAAATCGATGTAAATAAGCGCATCTGTTGCATTCAGAACTAATTCAGACAGTGCACCTCTACTATAAGCACCTGTCAAAGAATCCGTGATACTTCTCATATGTGCAAGTGACAGACCAACTATCATATCCTTATACTCATTCACCAAACTATAAGCAAAACCAGCAAATAGCGAAACTATACCGTACATAGACAAGAGTTTCTGATTTGAAGATAACCACACACTGATTCCATCGTGAATCACCGTCAATACGAAGAAGAAAGAAAACATTATTTGTACAGGCGAGTACGTTTGTGATATCTTTACAGTAAGATATATACCGTTCACCAAGAGCATAGATGCAAAATTATTTGATAAGACTTTGAGCATGTAGTGATTCCAAGAAAGCAAAATTATAATTCCCAGACCTATGTCGATGAAAACGAAAATCTTAGTTAATATATCCACTTTTTCGAAATTTTGTCTTTGTATTCCGTATATTAGAGCGCCTAAACCGAAGTATGCTGAAGCAACGAAGATTTTCCTGAATAATAACATGGTAAAAGAGCTGCCCATCGTTGGAAACGGTATCAAATCGAACATCCAAATCGTTCCAAGAAGGCTCGATACAGAAAAGTGAAGATAGACGCTCTTTTTTCTATCAGACAAATTCTTTGAGATCAAGAAAAGTATTATAGACAGCGTCAAGGAGAGTCCTATACTGACAAGCAATAAGACATGTGTGATAATGTACAGTATCATGTATTTACTCTTCTCACTTTCAGGAATTATAACCGGCTTAAAATCGATACCAACTTCGTAAACACCTGATATTTCTAAGGTTATACTTTTCGTATCTGGAGGTAATTCAAATATAAACGGTTGATACCAAAAATGCCCGAGACGATCGTTGGCAAAGCCGTAACTACCAATTAATCTATCATTCGAATATACCGCCAAGTAAGCGCCATCAATTTGTGGAAGGTATAGATAATATTTATCGTCGCTCAGATTAACATCTTTCAACTCATGTTTCAAAAAAACAGTTCCTTCGCTTTTTAAAATAATGTAATAAGGAATCTTCGCGATATCTGTTGTATCTAAACTTGTGCTCTTCAACACGATCCATTCTGGTATATAATATCCTTTAGGAGTCAGTGAAAATTTTATAATTAGTACAAGAATTACAAAGATCGTGAACGCTATTAAATAGTATGGAAGAGAAAACCTAAAACTATTCAAAGCAAGTGAGAAACGTTGGGTAAGAAAATTTAGCTTCCTTTTCATAAATCCCCCTCAATGGCATGTGTTTCATTCATTTTTTCATTTTTCTATCATAATTATATCATTAAATTATATCACTAAGATATTGAGAATTTCAAACATTACAAGAATTAGAAATAAATCCTATACTAACATATTATCAGCCAGAGGTGAGAATTTGGTTATTTACGTCAGTTTGCTTGGAAAAAATGTACTCTTAACTCCTCATTCGTTTGAAAGGCTAGTCGAAAGAGATATCACAATTGATGAAGTAAAGAGTTTGCTTGAATCAAAAGAATCTCAAGCAATATTTCAAAAAAATGGAAATATTCGCATCACTAACGGATATATCTCAGCTATCTTAAGACTTTCTGGAAGTGTATTGTACCTTGTTACTGTGTACAAAGATTAAAAAATAAAAAAGCCACCTGCTTAAGGTGGCTTTCCATCATTCAGGATTATTGAAATTTAACAATTTCTTCTAACGGTAATCTCTGCCTTGGACTTTCTTCGGATGCTAAATGTCTTTCGTTTAATATTCCGAAATTTCCCCAATAGCCTACAGCTATTATTGTTATTACAATTCCGTCGATACCAAGTACTTCTTTAACTTTCTCTGGTTCGTATCCGGCAACAGGGTGAGCAACAATTCCCATCTGAGTTGCTTGAGTCAAAAGCAAACCAACAGCCGTACCTGTATCAAACAGTGCGTAATTTCTCTTATCGCTCAGTTGACATCCGTATTCTTCTTTTGTATGAACAACTATTAGCGCTGGTGCGTATTTCATCCAATAGTTTCCACCACTTAATGCTTCATAAAGTTTTTCAAGTTTTTCCTTTGACCTAACAACTGTAAATCTCCAGGGCTGTTTATTCATACACGAAGGAGCCAAATGAGCTGCTTGGATAAGTGTTCTCAAATCTTCATCACTTATAGGGTCTTGCCTGATACCTCTGAAAGCCCGTCTAATTTGAATATTATCTGATATTGCACTATCTTCAGCGATTATCTTTTTGTATTCTTCAAGCACTTCCTTAGCATGCCCATTTACATTCACTTTAGTCCACTCTCTTCTTATTCTTCCCCATGGGTCCACTATGTAAGTGGAACGTATAAGCTTACCGTCTTTGACAGCACCAAACATTTCGGCAACACGTTTCTCTGGGTCAGATAACAACTTAACTTTCAAACCTTTCTTTGACTTAAATCCCGCTATTGCGTTGCAACTATCGGGTGAAATGCCGACAACATTACCGTTGAATTCATCGATAAGGTGAGTAAAATCAATACCTTCTATCGTACAACCGGGTGTGTTTGCTTTCGGATAAAAGTACACAACGGAATATTTACCGAGTAAGTTTTTCGAACTGAAATCGATGCCTTCTTCATCTTTCAAAACGAATTCTGGTATAATTTTGTAATTACTTGTCAGGTTTATCATCTTTCCAACCCCCTGTACGCCACTGGTGTTTTATCTGTTTTGTAAGGTGCAAGTTGTTCTTCAAAGATAGGTTTGTTTGGATTTTTGTAAATCACACCGAGTGCAAGTTTGTTTGTGTCTGTTGCTATTTTAAACGCTGCTTCTCTATCGGTTGGATCATAGCTATCTGGTAATAAATACGTGTTTTCCCTGTACCACTGATAGGTGTTCACTTTATTGAATGTTACACATGGTTGGAGTATATCAACCAAAGCGTATCCTTTGTGTTGTATAGCCATTTTTATAAGCTCAACTGTGAGATTGAAATTACCAGAAAAGGTTCTTGCGACAAAAGAAGCATCGAGCGCAACGGCAACGGCTATTGGATTAAATGGATCCACGTACACACCATCGAATTGCAACGTTGTTACCTGTCCTCTTGCCGTTGTTGGTGAAGCTTGCCCCTTCGTTAACCCGTATATCTGGTTATCGTGCACAATATTGGTTATATCTGGATTCTTTCTAATCGTATGAATGAAATGATTCCCACCTTCACCGTACGTACAACCATCACCGCTTTCAGCAATAACGATAAGTTCCGGATTAACCATCTTAATAGCAACGGCTGCGGGTAACGATCTACCGTGCAGTCCATTGAACATATGGGCTCTTACGTACTGTGGCATCTTTGCCGCTTGACCGATACCGGATACAACAACAACACGTTGAGGCTCTATTTCAAGTTGTGCAAGTGCGGTTTTGAGCTCATTTATTATTCCAAAATTTCCACAGCCTGGACACCACGCAATATCGGCGTCTGGAATATCGTAAATTTTCGTTTCAAACATATTATTCAACCTCCTTGGAAATCTTCTCAGCAAGTTCCTCAACTGAGTAAACGTATCCACTGTATTTCAATATCCTATGCGACGTATCCACACCAAGTTCAAGTTTTAAAAGGTTAGCAAACTGACCGGTTGCGTTTTGCTCAACAAAGATAACTTTTTTTGCCTTATCGAAATAATCTTTCACTTTCGGCGAAATTGGATAGACTTGCGAAAAATGAAGCATAGAGATTTTATCGTTACCAATTCTTTCAATTGCCTCTTTAACTATCTGCTGAGTTGAACCCCAACATACAACTAGATATTCGTAACTTTCGTTTCCAAACAATTTTGGCATTACAAAATCTTCCTTTATCTTATCTAACTTCCGTAACCTTTTTTCGACCATCTTCACACGCACTTCTCCACTTTCGGTTATATGACCGTACTCATCGTGTTCATCACTATCGACTCTGATAAGTCCTCTACCGTATCCTGGTATACCACGTGGAGAGATTCCATCTTCGGTAACCTCGTATCGTCTGTAATTTTCATCGGTCTTCACAATGTACCTTTCGATTTGAACTTGCGGCATTTCATCTACGTTATAAAACGAATCAAGGAGGTACTGATCCGTAAGCACGAAGACAGGTATCTGATATTTATCAGCGATGTTAAAAGCTTTAGCGGTAAGTTGATAAGCTTCGCACAAATTTCCAGGTGCGTATACTACACGTGGAAATTCACCGTGCCCTGCGTACAACACAAGATTCAAATCTCCTTGCTCAGTCCGTGTTGGTAAACCTGTTGCTGGACCAGGTCTTTGACCAAGGTGCACAACAATAGGTGTTTCTATCATACCAGCTAAACTGATTGCCTCCGTCATCAATGCAAATCCACCACCGGATGTTGAAACCATTCCGCGAGCACCGGCATACCAAGCTGCAATAGCCATATTGGCGGCAGCGATTTCATCTTCCGCTTGGTCAACGAGTACACCGTATTCACTTGATAACCTTGAAAGTTCCGTGAAAACAGTTGTGGCTGGTGACATAGGGTAAGATGAAATAAAATTGCAACCCCCTGCGATAGCGCCTTTCGCAACCGCTTCAGATCCGTTCATAAGAATCTGAGATTTGACCTTTTCATTCGGTTTAATTTCGAATTTTAGTCCAAGTGTCTTACCTATTTCGTAACCCTTCAACGCTGCATTCACGTTTGCCTTAATTACCTCTTCTGGTTTTTTCTTAAAGTACTCAGATATGTGCTTTACGAGTGCATCTTCATCTGCGCCAATAATCCCAGACAGAACACCTATAGCAACGGAATTTTCGTATATCTTGTTTCCAAAACTCTCTGCAATTTCTTCGAATCTTACTCCGATAGAATTATTTTCCTTCTCTACGTACCTTGGTTCTCCAAGTATAATAGTCTTATCGGTTATTCTACTTCTAAGTCTTTCAAGTGCATTATCGTTCAGTGGTACAATGATATCAATTCTATCTACGTAAGCATAAACAGGTTTTTCTGAGATTCTCAACTCAGTTGAGTTATTTCCACCTCTAACTCTTGACATGTACTCTTTTGTTGCAAAAACGTAAAAACCGGAATCTTTTGCAACACGTGTCAATATATGTTCCACAGCTTGAATACCCTGACCAGCTGCACCACTCAAGACTATCGAAACTTCTCCGTTAGGTTTAACATGCATTTCGTCCATACCGTGCACCTCCAAATCAATTACCATTCACGATTTTCAAAAATAATTCACTATTTGACTTGTACACTTTCTCATTCATCAAGTCTTCCATCGCCTTCAGATAATCTTCTATTTCTACACTTGGAATCAATTTATACTTTGCTACCGTAGCTAAGACAGCAATATTTTGCATTCGCACATCTGGTAAATCGTATCGTACTTTGTATAACTTGATTTGATTTTGTTGCGCGAAGTTTTCTATTTCTTCTGGAGTAATTTCACTTTCCTTCCCCAACCTTACAGGCAGTGGTTGCCATGATGTATCGTAATACACAAGTGTTCCGCCAGATTTTAAATAATTCATTCCCCTTAACGCTTCATGTCTTTCAAGTGCAAGAACCAAATCTACATCACCCTGCGTGACAAGGGGAGAATTAACATCTCCGATTTTCAAATGCGAAGAGACCACACCACCACGTTGAGCAAGTCCATGTGTATCTACTCCAATGCACTTCTGTCCACTATAATCTACCGCACGAATCAATATCTCACTCATCGTACCGATACCTTGTCCACCAACACCTATCATGAAAATGCTAAAAGATTTCATTTTTCATCACCCACACTTTCAAACTTTTCAAGTTCAAGGGCCACAGATGGACACACCGGTATGCAAGAACCATCACCGATGCAAAGGTCTTTGTTAACGTATACATTTCCACTTTCATCTCTTTGGAAAGATGGACAAGCAAATCTCGTGATACAGACATTTGCAAGTGTGCACTTGTTTGTAACCCTCATCTGTGGTACTTTAACAATACCCTTCCTTCTACGTTCTCTTGTGAATTTAAGCATACACGGATGCTTTGCGATAACGACGTTGAATTCATCGGTATTAAGTGCTTGTCTTAAGACCTCCTCGAGCTTATCTTGCTGATACGTATCAACTTCCCAGATATGCTTTACTCCCATACTTTCGAGTAAATTTCTAATCTTTATCTTCTTTCCAGCATGGTCTTGATGACCTGTCATAGCGGTCGTACCATTTTCCATAACTACAAGAGTGAATTTATGATTGTTAAATATTGCATTTATTATCCCAGGTAGACCGGCATGGAAGAATGTAGAATCACCAAGGAAAGCAACAACTTTACGTGAAGTGTTAAACAAACTCAAACCGGAAGCGGTTGAGGTTGAATGACCCATCGATAACAACACTTGACCCACTTTGTACGGTTCCAGAAAGCCAAGTGTGTGACAGCCAATATCTGCAACGGAGATATCCTTATTAGAAAGTATCTTTGAAAGCACATAGAACACCGGTCTGTGTCCACAACCTGGACATAACTGTGGAGGACGTTGGATAACCCGAGGCTTTGATTTAATCGGATAGATAGGTCTAACCAGATCTTGCCAAACTTTTCTCAATACCGATGCAACTTTCTCTGGAGTATACTCACCAATCCAATCATCGATATCGACTTTTCCTATGATTCTCACATTTATATTTTCTTCAAAAGCTATCGACTTAACAACTTGTTCGATAAAATCATCAAGTTCTTCAAGGATCTTCACTTCTTCATGTGATTTCAAAAATTCAACGATAGCTCTCCTTGGAAGAGGATAAACCATACCTAAGCGTAATATATCAACTTTATCGACATTCTCACCAACCACGTCTAACAAAGATAGGTATGGTAAACCAGCAGTTATTATCCCCCTCTTAGACTTGTACTGAGTTTTGTAAGCAAATTCTTCTGAAATTTCTTTCCATTTTTCAAGCTTTTCAAGAGCTCTACGTTTCATAACGGGGACATTGTTTGCAATAGGAATGTACGGACCGTATTTTTCAACATCAAAAACCGGGGATTGGTTTAAAGAAGGAATGTACTTTCCAAAATTTACCTTTTGTTTGAAATGCGCTGTGTGGGTTGTTAGTCTTAAAATGACAGGTGAGCGAAGAAGTTTTGAATACTCTACAGCTTTCAAGAACATATCGTACACTTCCTGAGCATCTTTCGGTTCCAATATAGGTGTATACGATAATCTACCGTAATGTCTATTGTCTTGTTCATTCTGTGAACTATTGGCACCTGGGTCATCACCTATTACAATCACCATGCCACCGAGTAACTCCATCATGCTCAATTGAACGAAAGAATCAGCTACAACGTTCATTCCAACACTTTTGAAAAACACGCATGACGTAAAACCATTGATAGAGGCACCAAAAGCCAGTTCAAGTGCCACTTTTTCGTTTGTGGAAAACTCAAAATAAAAAGGTCTTTTGCTTTCAGGTATGGAATAAATTGCTTCAGCAATTTCAGGTGTTGGAGATCCAGGATACGAAGTAACAACTCTCACACCACTTTCGACCATCGCTCTTACAATTGCCGTGTTACCTATAACAATCTCAGAAAACGGTGATTGCTGTACAAGCATCTCCCCCAAAAGTTTCATCCAAACCACCCCCCTTAAATTAGGTATACCTTATTATACCATACAAAACTGGATATTGTCTACGGTTATTATACAACAAAAATTGAAATTAGATAATATTTATCAACATTTTCATCATGTTGTCAAAATTGCGTTGATAAGATGATTATTATAACAACCTTCGATATTATCGTGGAATATTTCCGTTGTTTTCAAGAAATAGTGTATAATAGAATAGACTTTCACAAATTACGGAATCCGGGTTTTAGGCTTCTGGATTCCGAAAAATAAGGGAGGGGTTGTTTCATGAAGAAAGTGCTGGTTTTACTTGTTATTGTTGCAGTTTTTTCAAGCATGTTTGCAGCATTAGGCTTCAAGATTGGAGTTGTGACAGGTACAGTCTCTCAAGGCGAAGATGAGTACCGTGGGGCAGAAGTGGTTGTGAAAAGATACGGAAAAGAGATTATACATGTTACATACCCAGATAAATTTATGCAAGAACAAGAAACAACTATCGCAAGAATTGTAGAACTTGCTTACGACCCACAAGTTAAAGCGATAGTGATTTGTCAAGGTGTTCCAGGTACGACAGCAGCTATCAGAAGAGTCAAAGAGATGAGAAAAGATATAGTTTTTGTTGTTGGAGTGCCACATGAAGACCCATCAGTCATTTCGTCTGCAGCAGATGTAATACTCGAGGTTGATACACCAGGTCGTGGAAAAACGATAGTTGAGCTTGCAAAGAAGATGGGTGTTGAAACGATTATCCATTATTCATTCCCAAGACACATGAGCTACAAACTTCTTGCGGAAAGAAGAGACATAATGGAAAAAACAGCAAAACAGATGGGAATTAATTTCGTGTTTGTATCAGCTCCGGATCCACTTGGTGAACAAGGGCTCACGGGTGCTCAACAATTCATACTCGAAGATGTGCCAAGACAACTTGCAAAATACGGTCCAAAGACAGGATTCTTCTCAACTAACTGTGGTATGCAAGAACCACTCCAAAAAGCGATACTCAAACACGGTGGTTACTATCTTGAACCATGCTGTCCATCACCAACACATGGTTTCCCAGGTTCACTTGGTATTTCGATACCAGAAGATAAAAGAGGCGATATGACATACATCCTCAGAACAGTCAACCAAAAGATAATAGAAATGGGTGGAGCTGGAAGATTTGCTACATGGCCAGTTCCAATGAACATGTTATTTGTTGAAGCCGGTGTAGAAATCGCTGCACAACTTGCACAAAAGAAAGTTAGTGCAACAAACCTTAACGGTATAAGACTTATTGTAACAGAAGCGGCAAAGAAAAAATATCCAAAAGCAGAACTTCAAGTAAGAACACTCGATCCATATAAGAACTATTACATGTTCATCCACAAATCAGTCATATTTGGCGTTGATAAATTCTGATACATTTAATTTAAAAAATCAGGTGTCGGCAATGCCGACACCTTTGCTATTATCTGAGTAAATAGTTGTAGGTTTGTATTTCCGAGTGGTTGGGAAAGGTGCATTTCTTTTTTCAAGCACAACCCGGAATTTGAAACTTACTTTGTACGGGGAGGTTAGAGTTAGGATGGACTATGTGCTCGAGATGAAGAACATCAGTAAGTCTTACTACGGTAACCAGGTACTGAAAAACGTCTCCATTTCTCTAAAGCCCGGGGAAATATTAGGACTTGTCGGAGAAAACGGAGCAGGTAAATCGACACTGATGAATATTCTTTTTGGGATGCCTGTAATTCATTCAACAGGAGGTTTTGAAGGGGAGATTCATTTCAGCGGTCAGAAAGTTGAGATTGACTCTCCTTTGAAAGCTATGGAACTTGGTATTGGAATGGTTCACCAAGAGTTCATGTTACTACCTGGTTTCAGTGTTACGGAGAATATAAAACTGAACCGAGAAATTACGAAACCAAATTTTGCAAGTAAAGTTTTTGGCAGAAAACTTGAAACATTAGATATTCCAGCGATGAGGAAAGATGCCAGAAGAGCATTGGATACAATTGGTATGCATACAATTGATGAGATGTTACCAGTTGCGGGTTTACCCGTTGCTCACAAACAATTCGTGGAGATAGCAAGAGAGATAGACAAACAATCTTTGAAGGTACTTGTACTTGACGAACCCACCGCAGTTTTGACTGAAAGCGAAGCAGAGACATTATTAAATGCGATAAGAATCTTATCAGATAAAGGTATCGCTATAATTTTCATCTCCCACCGATTACATGAGATTCTGGAAGTTGCAAATAAAATCGTGGTTATGCGTGATGGAAGTGTAGTTGCAGAAGGTAAGAAAGAAGAGTTTACAATAGCTCAGATAGCAGAGAAAATGGTCGGAAGAAAAGTAGAAAAAGTTGAACTCACGCCAAGAAAATTTGAATTGAGTAACGATAAAATTATCATGTCTATAAAAGATTTACACGTTTCAATGCCAGGAGAAGAAGTGAAAGGTTTTACGATTAATATTAGAAAGGGCGAAATTCTTGGAATTGGTGGATTAGCCGGTCAAGGTAAACTGGGAATAGCTAATGGAATCTTTGGTATGTATCCATCAACTGGTGATGTTAAGTATAAAGGTGTTACGTATCAGTTGAATTCTCCACTGTTTGCACTTAAGAATGGGATAGTTTACGTTTCAGAAGATAGACGTGGAGTTGGTTTATTACTCGACGAATCGATTGAAATGAATATCGCAGCAACTGCTATAGAAGCGTTTGGAATGTTTATTAAAAGCTTTATGGGATTGAAGATTTACGACCGTAAGAAAATTAGAGAACATGCAAATGAACTCATTAAAGAACTGGATATAAGATGTAAAGGACCTACGCAACCTGTTAGAAGATTGAGTGGTGGAAATCAACAGAAGGTCTGTCTGGCACGAGCTTTTACTTTAAATCCAACTTTACTGTTTGTTTCAGAACCAACACGTGGTATAGATGTTGGTGCGAAAAAACTTGTGCTTGATTACCTTGTTAAACTCAACAGAGAACACGGTATAACAATCGTTCTCACATCAAGTGAATTGGCGGAACTCAAATCTATTTGTGATAGAATAGCAATCGTTTGTGAAGGAAGACTTTCGGCTATTCTACCACCTGATGCCTCCGATGCTGATTTTGGATTAGCTATGGCTGGAGAATTGGAAGGAGTGAAGACACATGAGTAACGCATTGGAAGAAATTAAAAACTTATTGAAAAAGACAGATATACCAACACTTGTTATTATATTGTTCTTGATAGGACTTTTTATCTTAGCTGCTGGAACGAAGATGTCTATTCCATCTCTTTTAAGTGACTCAATAGTCAGAATAGGCATGAACGGTGTTTTGGTTCTCGCAATGTTACCAACTATCCGTGCCGGTATAGGTCCTAACTTCGGTTTACCCGTTGGTATAATTGGTGGTTTGCTCGGTGGACTTATAGTTATGCAATTACAGATAACAGGTTTCAGTGGTTTTCTTGTTGCTGTGCTATTGTCCGTTGTGTTCAATCTTGTTCTTGGTTATATTTACGCATGGCTCCTTGATAAAGTACGTGGTCAGGAGATGATGGTAGAAACGTACGTTGGTTACTCAATAGTTGCGTTTATGTCGATAATGTGGCTTGTTTTACCATTTACAAACCCCGAAATGATATGGGCAATAGGTGGAAAAGGCTTAAGATATACACTAACTTTGCAAAATTACTTCGATAAGATTCTAAACAATTTCTTGAAGTTCCAAATTGGTAAATCATTCTACTTTCCAACAGGTCTTATACTGTTCTTCGCACTAAGCTGTTTCCTTGTAAGTTTATTTTTCAGAACTAAGATGGGACTTGCGATTGATTTAACTGGTCAGAATGAACTGTACGCGGTAAGCTCAGGTGTAAATCCAAAGAAAGCACGCAGAAATGCGGTTATATTATCTACGGTTATAGCAGGTATAGGCATCTTGGTCTATGCTCAAAGCTATGGATTTTTGCAACTTTACCAAGCACCGTTATTCATGACATTTCCAGCCGTGGCATCAATTCTTATCGGCGGTGCTTCTATAAAAAGAGCAAGCATAACAAACGTTATACTTGGTACCGTTGTTTTCCAAACCCTTCTCACCGTCTCCTTACCGGTTTTAAGTCAGGTAACACGGGGCGATGTTACCGAAGTTATGAGATTAATAGTCAGCAATGGCATGATACTCTACGCACTTACTCGTGCCCCAAAGGAGGCGAACTGAGATGGACAGGAAATTCAACATTAAAAATATACTCATCAGCAACATAGTTCCTATAGTTTTCTTCCTCTTGACACTTGGAGCCGTGTTAGTTGCTAAAATTCCTATACTTTTCTTACTTTCTGAAATTGTTAGAAGACTCAGCAGAAACACATTCCTTGTTCTTGCCCTTATAATCCCAGTAATAGCCGGTCTGGGATTGAACTTTGCCATCGTACTTGGCGCAATGGCTGCTCAAGCCGCACTTTTCTTTGTCGTTGATTGGGGAATTACAGGTCTGAATGGTATATTTCTTGCGATGGTTATAGCAAGTATTCTATCCATAGGTCTTGGTTGGCTTGTTGGTCGAACATTGAACAGAGCAAAAGGTCGTGAAATGATTACATCTATGATTCTGGGTTTCTTTGCAAACGGTGTGTATCAATTGATATTCTTGTTCTTCATCGGTTCTCTTATACCATTCAAAAAGACAGAATTCCTGTTGCCTCAGGGAGTTGGACTCAGAAACACCGTTGACCTTTTCGGTGTTGTCGACGGAGCACTGAACAGAATATGGATGGTAAACATCAAATTCATAACATTTTACATGATTCCGCTATTGATAATTGTTGGTTTGTGTCTTTTATTAACATTCCTTCTAAAGACAAAACTTGGTCAAGATTTCAAAGCGGTTGGGCAAGATATGCATGTTGCACAGACATCAGGTATAAACGTTGACAAAACAAGAATCACAGCGATAATTATATCAACAGTCCTTGCTGCGATAGGACAAATAATCTATCTCCAAGATATCGGAACAATCAATACGTACAACAGCCACGAACAAATAGGTCTATTCTCAATAGCAGCGCTTCTTGTTGGAGGAGCAAGCACAAGAAAAGCAAATATCTGGAATGCCATAATAGGTGTTATACTATTCCATACACTCTTCATCGTTGCACCAAGTGCGGGAAACAAACTATTTGGTCAACCACAAATCGGTGAATT
>CAZOAS010000007.1:4486-25495 GCA_964577745.1 uncultured Fervidobacterium sp. | reverse complement strand
GTTGAATATATTGTTTACGACACACCGGGACCGGATTTAGCAGGTTCAGAACATGGAAAAGTAATAGAGACTTACTTAGAGAAATCAGACGTAGCACTATTTATAATGGATTACTCAAAATACGCACAAGAAGAAGAAATAAAATTGCTTGAGAAGGTTATTAAAGAATATAAAGAAAAAAAGAAAAAGAAATTATCGTTAATAGTAGCTGTAAACAAAGTGGATTTAATGCACAACGACCAAGATTTAGAGAAGATAATAACAAGGGTAGCAGAATTTATAAGAGAGAAGTTAAAGGAACTTGATATAGAAGAATTAGTGGTAATTCCAACAAGTGCGATGTACTATTTTTATGCGCTGTCAGTAGAGAAGATACTACCAGAAGCAAGAGAAGATTTGAACAAAGTCGATGAAATCGATGAAAAAGAAAGACCAGAGATACGAGAAATACAAGAAAATACTTCATATCTTACAGTACTTGATGGTGCAAAGAGTATATTAAAAAGGCATTACAAAGTGAAAGAACCAATAGGGACAAGACATGTGAAAGAATTATCAAATTTTGAGACATTCTTTAAGTACGCTGATTTCATAGCAAAAGTAAAAGCCCTACCAGAAAAACTAAAAGGACTATTTTACCAAGTAGACAGTACCATAAAGCTTGGAGTAAATAACACATTAGAACTCCTGAAATTGGTGGAAAAAGACAAAGAACAAGTAGAAAAAGTATTTGAAGAATATAAAAAACAAGTAAGAGATATAGAAGTTGTCATAGCTGTAAATTATAAAGAATATGAAGAAAGCTTGAACAAAAAGAAAGAGGAGGTTAAGAAAAAACTCGTAGAGAATTTAAAACAACTGTATAAAGCTTTGGAAAAAGAAATTATTGACAAATCTAATGACTTGGAAAATGGGATAATTGAGTTAATTGATCAGCAAAACTTTTCAACCTATTTTAAAGAACAAGCTACTGTGCGTATTGTGGGATTCAAAGAAGAAATTAATAATGTGCTTCTTGAAAAATTAAAAAAACAAGCACAATCTTTATATAACGATATTATAGAAGAATTGAAGTCTCATGTGAAAAAACAAACCGATGACTTGAAAAATAAATTAAGAGAAATTCTTGAAAAGATCAAAGAATCTACGTATGAACTCGAAAATAAAATAAAACTTGAACTTGGAATTAATATAAATTTAGAACTTCCAGCTTTCGTTGCCGAGCCATCACTTGGTGAATTTGAAGCACTATTTGAGAAAAATTTAGAAGATTTAACTGTATCTACAGAAAGTAGTTTAGAAAAAATTAATAATTCTATCGGAAAAATTTACGGAGATGATTTCTTGAAAGACTTCGTAAGAGTATTTGACTTTTTTGGAACTTTTACCTCACAATGGGCTGAAGATAGCAAAGAAAGGTTTAGAGACAAATTTGAAAATGTGAAAAAAGATATGAAATTAGGAATTGGAAATATAATGACCCTGGTACAAAACGACTTGTTAGAAAATTTCGATAACTTTGTAAATTTTAGTACTTTGCTATCGGAAAACAAAGGAAAGATAGATGAATTCATGGAAGAGTTAAAATCTATAACCGGATTTGTCGAAGAAAAATCGAGTAAGAGTTTGGACGAAAAGAGAGAAATTATAGAATTTTCTAAACAGGTGTTGGGTATCTTATCAGAGCCGAAGGAAGGTTTTCTCTCGCTATGGAAGGAAGTAGTTCCTATATTTGAAAAACAAAAAAATTAATCAAAAAAGTTTACACTTATCAAATATAGAAAAATAATTTGCTATTACATTTTTACACGGTGTGTTATTTAAACAAATGGAATAGAGGTGGTGTATGTGACTAACATCTTTTTCAGTGTGCAGGACGTTAAAAATTTGCAAGAGTACAAGGAATTGTGTTCTGTCCTTGGCTCTATTCTTGGAACGATTGATGAAGAGCATATTGGTGAAGATATAGAAAAAGCACTTATTGAACTTACACAAAAAAAGTTTGATGATGTTCGCGAAAGGTTAGTTAACATTTTAAATGGAAAATACATTGTAAAGAACGATGCTGACAAGGAAATTAAATATGACATTATTGGGTGGACAAATGATAATGTTTATTACTTTTTCTACGGTAACAACTTTTTGCGTAAAGACGAATTCAGGTTAGAGATAAGTAAAGAACTCGGACTTAGTGTAGGAAGCCCAGAGTACCAAAACTTTTGGAAAATTATCGATTTAGTAGGAAAAATTATCGAAGAATATTACAAAGGCACAAGTTTTGGTGAAATATTAGAAAAAAGGAAAAGTTTTCCGGTTATAAAAAGAATAGAGGAAGGTTCGGTGGATAAAGGCAAAAGTAATAATGGTAAAAAACCTACTCCTGTTAACCAGAAAGGTGTTTCAAAAAGTTCAAAAAGTCTGAAGAAGAAGAAGAATATTCCTGTATTGTTTCTAATTGCAATAGTATTCTTGACCTTACTTTTTATTGTGTTTATTGTGATTTTGCCTAGTACAAAAAACACAAGTAAAAAAGATAATAGGATAAACGGTGTTTTGGTTCCTCAGGAGAGTACGAGTACTACCAAAGAAGATACTAATACTAAAATTCAGCAAGAAACTCAAAATATAGAACGTATAGTTGGAAAAGAAAACATCGAAGGAACCGAAACTACTGGTAAAATTGATAAAGTTAAAGAAACCAAGTTGGATGGAAATACTCCGCTGAAAGAAGGTACACCGGTAGGTCTTAATAACGTTCAAAACGAAAGTAGCAAGACGAATCAGGAGGCTAATAAAAATCAAAAGAACATAACTCAGACTGACAAAAGCACTTTTGAGAGTACACCGGCAAAAAATGTGAGTAAGTGATATTGTTTATTTTTTAATGATTAACGGGGCTGGGATGAAATGAAAATATATGTTGTTAAAACCGAAGATGAATTGAGGAGTGCTTTTCTTGATGCGGACATAATAATATGGAGTGGGGAAGGTTCTTTTGCGGATGTTTTGGACAAACTTTCGGATGTTTCAAATGATTTGAAAATACGCGTTAGATTAGCGAAAAATATATCTTTCAAATCTCCTGTGACTTTAGTTTACAAAAATATATCTTTGTCCTGTAAGGATTTTGCAGATATCCTTGAAAAAGTCAACGAACATGCTCCTTCGCTTTTTGAAAGTGCCCTTTCAGGTTGTACTTTGATAGTTAATTCGAATTCGACAAACGAAGTTTTGGAAATAATGCAACAGATGGCAAATTTGAGATTTTTGCCGGATACTGTTACCATCAACGAATTAAGCACACGACGATTGTTAGAAAATTTTAGAAAAAATTACGATGAACTTCTAAAAGCAGTTGAAAAAACTCACGAAAAGATAAACAATTATATTTGTGTATTCGGGGATACAATTAAAGAGAAAAAATATTTGTTGAAAAATATCAAACTTATCAAATCTATTATGATAGATGTGAAAAACAAAAAGATAAATATTTCCGTTTTCGGTACGAAAAAGTCAGGAAAGAGCATGGTTCTTAACTGCTTGCTTGAAGAAGAATATGCTCCCACAAGTCAGGAACTACCAACACCTACTGTAATTAGTTATATTCCAAATAAAGATAACAACATAAAGTTGGTTTACGATTCAAAAGAATTAACTTTTAAGGATGCAAAGTCAGTACGTAAGGAATTACTAAGGATGTTCGAAGCAGTTAATAAAACTGGTAAGAAGCTTCCTGAAATTAAGATTTTTTATCCATCGAAAAATAAGGATTACATTATACAAGATACACCGGGACCAGACCTTGCAGGTTCGGAACACAGAGATTTCATAGATACTTCTATAGAAAACTCGGATGTTGCAGTTTTTATTATTGATTACTCAAAACACGCTCAAAATGATGAGATAAATTTGCTAAATAAGGTTCTTGAGAAGTTTTACAAACGAAAATCTTCTTTGATTATTTTGGTAAATAAAACTGACCTTATGTTTCAAGATGAAGGTTTGGAAAAAATAACAACACGAGTAGCAGAGTTTATAAGGGAAAAGTTTGCAGAGTTGGAGAAAAAATCTACATTAAAAGATGCTTCATTTTTGTTTATCCCTACAAGTGCGTTGATGTACTTCGATTCATTAAGAATAGAAGAAAAATTTCCGGAAGTTGTACAAAATTTGGAAGAAATTGAAAGTATAGATGACGATGATTATACTACACACCTTCATAATATGGATAAATACAAAAGTTTTCTTAAAAGGCATTACAAAATAAAAAATCCAAGTTTAAACCACGTTAAATTTTTGTCAAATTTTTCAGTTTTTGAAAAGTACCTTGATTATGTCTCTACAAAAAAAGTATATTTAGAAGAATTTTCGGATAAATACAATGAAATGAGTAATGCACTATCTGCTTGTCTTAATAGAGTAGAATTGCTTAGACTTCTTAAAAGAGAACATTTTAAGATAAGGGATACGTTAGATAAGTATTTAAGAGATTCAAAAGAGAGAATACAAAAATTGGAGAAATCTATCGAACAACGTATGTCTGAATTTCAACGAGAGGTAAAAATTATTCTATCCGAAGAAATAGAGCACTATACGAATAGTTTAAAAGATTACATTAAAGAATTATTTCAGTACGAAGAATTGAAATCTTTGGTAAATGATTTGATTCAGAAAGCTGTCCTTGAGTCTTCAAAAAAGCAAGAATATGAAGAGAACATGAGTAATACTCTTTTATCTATTCGACATATATTGAATGATTTAGCAGAAAAAGCTATAAATGATGTTCTTGATTCTGAGAGTGTTTTTTCAGAGTTAAGTGATGAGTTTTATCAGAAATTGAATGAGTTTTCTGCAGAAATCAAGAATTATTTCGATAAGACAAAAAGAGATTTGGATAATTCTTTAAAAGATGTTGTGAATGTAATTAAAAGTACTTTCGATATGGATATGTCACTTGAGGTTCCGCAGTTCGATTTTTACGTTGATGTATCCGATTTGAAAGATTACATAGAAGAATTAAGAGAGGCTATGCTCGATAGAAGAAATAATCTCAAGCTTGAACATATAAGAACGACACTTGATCAAGAACTTGAGAAAAATTGGTTTATTCGTTTTTGGAATTCGTTAACAGGAGCAATTGATAAAGTAAAAATGGATGTAATTCCACAAATTGTAGAGGGTGTTCAAAGACAAATTTACCAGTCTAAGGATGATTTTGTAAATTATATTAATAATATTTCAGAAGAACTCCAGAAGAAAATAGAAAAGAAAATAGAAAATAAATCCTTTTATTTGCGAAAGAATTTGATGAGAAATTTCGAACAGTTTGTAGAAGACATGCAGCAGATAGATTTTAGTGTCAGAAATATGTTAGAGGCTGATTTGAAGGTAAAAGAAGAGTTAATAAAGTTTGCTGAAGATGTGTTGAATATTTTTACTGAAACCGACGGTCTTAAAGTAAAGTGGGATGAGATTTTTAATGTTGGAGGTCGATAAAATTATAATGAGCGTAAAAGTGTTGGAAAATATTAACGACCTGAAACTTGTAGAACAAGATACGTTCAATAGTTCTCAGAACCTGTATATAATAGATGTACCGAATTTTAGCTTGGAAGATTTAAGTTTTCCATCTTTACATCTACGGATAGCTAAAGAAATCGTTTTTAGTTCAGACGTAATACTGATTTTTGAAAACTCGACAAAAATACTCAAAAATACATCACTTAGTAAGATTTTGCAATTCATAGAAAATGAAGATAAGAGGTATTTTGAAAATTCTTTGAGTAATATTTTAATCGTAATAAAAGATAATGATAAGAAAAGTTTACCTTTGTTGATTCAGCAATTAACTTACTTGAGGCTTTATCCAAAGGTCTATACCGAGGAAGAATATAAAAGGATTAAAGAGTTATCGAAATGGAGGGAACTCAAAAATAGAATAGAGAGCACAATTTTAAGCCTAAGGAAATTTATTTCATTGGAAAAAAATTACTTTTTGAATGATTTTGTGCAAGAATTGATTCAAGAACTTTCTTATATTCTTTGGAATCCTTTGGAAGGTCTTTCTGTTTCACTTGCTACTTTTTCGTCGTTTAATTCCGGGAAGACCTTTTTGCTCAATTGTATAGCCGGCTATGAGCTTGATAAGATTAGTATGGGACACGATACAAAAAATTTTCTTATGTATATTCCTTCGAGAAAGAACAGAGAAATTTTTCCAGTTGATAACTCACCAAGTATGCAAGTACAGAAAAGAACTTATATTCCTTTGGAAGATTTACAAGTTGTATTGTTTGACACTGTAAGTTACGATATATCGGAAGACAGTAAGAAAGCCGTTGAAGATTTTGTCAACAAGTGGGCTGAAAAAATAGATATATTTGTTTTTATATCAGATTATACGAAACACGCCCAGAATTCCGAAATGGAGCTTTTCAGAATTTTAGCGGATATCAATAAAAGATACCCAAATAAATCTTTTGTATGTATCTTGAATAAACTTGACCAAATGATGATGGATCATATCACAGTTAAAAATATCGTCAGAGCAAATGAATTTGTCAAAAGTAGGTTTTTGAAGTTGTATAAAGATGATTCTTTTAATGTTGTATTTATACCAGTCATTTTGCAGTATTTCTGGGCTCTAAGAAAAGTTGAAGTGGAATACAGTGTGAAAACAATAGAAGATATTGAAAATCTTATAGAGAACGCTGAAGCGGATTTGAATTTGGAAATTATGCTTAAAGATTTGAAAAGGTATTTCAAATTGAAAGAAGTTAGAATGGAAGACCTTGAAGTTTTTCACAACTTTTCAAGTTTTCTCAATTTGATAAAAAATGAATCTGAGAAAATTCTTTTATTGAAAATTCATCAGTATGGAGAGACTAATGTGATTAACAGTTGCCTTAAAAGGTTTGGAGTAATAAGAGAACAAATTGAGAATTTTATATCTGATTTTCAAAAACCATTTAATAGTATAATCATTGCTTTCAATAATTTTTACACGTTTATCAATGAAGCAAAAAGCTCTCATGAGGTTAACTTTTCAAAGATTGAAGAATATTTTAGAAATGAGACGAATGTAATTTTGAATTCAGTTAGTAATAGCCTTTATGAATTGGATAGAAAAATAGCTGAATTTCGTGAAAAGACAATTGATGAAATTAGTTCTATGAAAGATAAATGCTCTTCAGAGTTTTTAACCAAAAGTTGGTCGATTAGAATGTTAAATAGAAAGATATCAACTATTCAAAAGCAAATTGTGAGCGATTTACGTGAAATTTTAGTGTTTGACTTTTCTATAGATAATCTTGAAAATTCGATACGAAAATCTCTGGAAAATTTTGAATCCAGACTTTCTAAGCAAGTTAACTCAATTGAAGAGTTCCAAATTGGACTGAGCACTCAATTGTCAGAGAAGTTCCGCGAGATTCTCAAGGTCGACCATCCGGTAGAATTTTTGGATGAAGGGAGTATAGAGAAGGTAAATCGGAGTATAAATGCTCTTGAGAAAGTTAAACCTAATATTCCGGTGAAGATACCATATAATCCAAATTTCCGAGATATCGTGAATTTGTTGGATAAATTGCAAAAGATAATTGAGAATTGGTCGATAAAAACAAATACAGAAAAACCGAGTTTGTTTAAAAGTTTAATCGACATATTAACATTTAGATATTTTAGAAAATTGGAGGAGTATAAAAAACAAATCTTAAAAGATTTTGAATTGGAAATGGATGTTTTGAAAGAGGATATTTTAGATTTAACCGAAAAAGTAAGTAATGTTACAAAAGCGCAGATAGATGAGATAAAGGCTTCACTGGAACTTTTCAGTCTATCTTGTTTGCAAGAGTTTAGAAATTATGAACAATTACGAGAAAAAATTTTGTCTGATATTGAGACAGCATCAAAAGATATAGAGTCGTTGATTCAAAAGAAAATGGAGTCTTTGAATGAATTGAAAAAGATAACTTCTCTGGTATTAGTTGAATGATTTTTGTGTGTCTCTTTGATTGTTTGAATTTATAGCAAAAAAATAGTGCTCAGATTTTATCTGAGCACTATTTTTTATTTTGACTTTTTACTATTTAAGCCCCGTTCTTGCTATTCCTCTTACGAAGTATTTCTGTGTAAACAGGAATATGACTACAACTGGTAAGATGCTGAATGTAGCTGCTGCCATTAGCATGTTGTACAACGTTCCGACTTCCGAACTAAACGTCTGGAGTCCAACTGTGAGTGTGCGGTACTTTGGACTGTTTGTGACAATTAATACCCAGAGGAACGAGTTCCAGCTACCAACGAATTTTAAAAGTGCGCTCGTTATTACAACTGGTTTGCTCAACGGAACGACGATTTGCCATAAGTATCTCCAATGTGAACAGCCATCGATTTTTGCAGCATCGAATAGTTCGCTTGGTAAACTCATAAAATGTTGTCTCATCAAGAATATCGAAAATACGCTAACAACCCAAGGGATTATAAGTGCATAGTATGTATCTATCCAGCCGAATTTAGTAACGGTTATGAAGTTTGGTACGAGTAACACTTCACCAGGTACCATCATCGTTGCAAGGAAGATACTAAACAGTATTCCTTTTCCTGGGAAGTTCATCCACGAAAATGCGTACGCTGCCATTGCGGAGATTATTACTTCCAAGATAGTCGTTGCAACGGCTATGAATACGGTGTTTATATAGTACCGACCAAATGGTGCTGAGTTCCAAGCAAGTGCGTAATTTTGGAATACGTTTTTGAAAATGTCAGAACCGGAAAAATCCACATGTACTTTGTTTATGTTATCGTCCATGAAGTACACTGGACTAACATTATCCATTACTATTTCTATATTTTTGCCTTCCTTAACGAGTACAGAAGTTACAAATGAAGGCGCATCGATGATTTTCCAAGCGTATCTGGTGTTTTCGTAAGCCATTCTAAGAGATTGAAGTTCGAGGATGTTCAGTGCTATCGCCCTGAAAAGCTCATCTGATTTATCGAAATCTTGTGCAAATGCATCCAATTTTGATTTTGTTGATGAGTATGTAAGATTAAACCCAACGACTGATTCTAGTTTTTTGGTAAACTCTTCGAACGATGATTCCAATTCCTTTTGTACGTCTATACCTTTTTCAAATGCGATATTAACAATAGAATTGACAAGCGATTTCAACGTGGTCAAATCACTACTCTTGATTTTGTATTCTTTCTCAACTGAATTATCAAGAACCTTCGCAAATTCGTCAAGAAGTGTATCCATACCTTGTTTATAAACGATGGATTTTATCAATTCATGGTCTTTAAGGTCTTTTGTTTTTTCAAGCAAAAGATTTATTCTTTCTTGATTACTCATGGGCTTTGCTATTACATCTTTATCGACGAAAGTTTTTTGATTCTCCACGAAGTAATCGTATACTTTCAAGAAGAAGTCTATGTTTTCAAAGTTTTTGTAAATAGCGTTCTGAACAGCGTTGTTGTAATTCTCAGACACTTCGTTTGTACCTGTGTAAGATAATTGATACTTAGATAATAAGTCTTTCAATTCTTTTAATTCATCAACACTAAGAATTAAATTTTCACCTGATTTGAATTTTTGGATTTTACTTTTCAGTTCTTGTAGTTGAACAATTGCATTATCCAAGAATTTGTTGAACCTATCTTTTTCGTTCTCATCCTCTATTCTGTCGATACCAAAAGTCTGAATTGTATCTATTCCATCAAGTAAAGTTTCTATGGAGCCAGAGAAATTGTCTATAAACGTGTCTCTTTTAAACACAGGAGTTGAACCACTGACGTAATTCAACAATACTTTTTCAAAGTATGCTTCGGGGTTGTTTTTCTCTGATTCATCGATGTTGAATTGTGAAGGTTCTTTGATTGAATTTATAAATTGTGCAAAGTCTTCTGCTTTAATTGAGGCGTAATTTTTTCCTTTCATTGGTATCCTCAACGTGCCACGGTAAAATGGGTCATCGTTTACTACAAGAACAAGTCCTTGTGTTTTCTTTGAGACGAAGGTCAACGCTTCTCTTAAGCTGAGTCCTTTAACGGTGGAAGTTGTTCCTGTCGATGGTATGACTTTTATGTCCCTTTGATTTGAGAACGCCTTCGTTGTCCATCTTGGGGGCCAAGAGTTTACTTCTGTTGGTAGCTTGAAAGATGTTACAAGCATCCAAGCGAACGGTGCAATCATAATTATTGTTCCTATCAGTAATAGAATGTATATTATTATCTTTCGCAATTCTTTCATCCTTAGCCCCCCTTAGCTTACGTATTCTACGACTTTATCGCCGACACGATATTGGATGAACGTGAAGATAAGTATAACAATGAACAATAAATAAGCCGCTGCACTTGCTATTCCCATCCTCTGTTGACGATAAAATAAGTCAAATACGTAATATACCATCGTCATACCACTATTTCCATAAGGACCAGGTAAGCCGTCGTAAAGTATGAAGACTTCTTGGAAAACTTTGAACGCCCCTATTACGGAGACTATGAGCAAGAAGAAGGTCGTTGGTGATAATAATGGCCAAGTGATTTTCAGAAATTTTTGCATACTATTTGCACCATCAACGTCTGCTGCTTCGTAATAGAATGTGTCGATGTTCTGAAGACCTGCTAAAAAAATCATCGCGTTGTAACCAACACTCTTCCATATAGACACTATACTTACCGTCGGAATTGTCCATTTCGCATCTTTTAACCATTTGACAGGTTGAAGTCCCATGGTTGATAACAAATAGTTCAACAGACCAACATCGTCGTTGTAAATCCATTTCCATATAAGCCCTACAGCAACGGATGATGTGACAAATGGAATGAAAAATGCTGTTCTGAAGAATGATTTGAATTTTATTTCGTTGTTCAATAACAGAGCAATCAGAAGGGCCAACGTGAGCCCTATCGGTACCGTGAGTACAACGTAATAGGTTGTGTTTACAAGTGCTTTGAAGAAAAGGTTCTTTTCAGATGCATCCATAAGATAATCGATTATACCGTACTTTGCACCGTTGTATCCTGCTGAGAATTGGAATTCAAAAAGTATGTAAGAAACAATACCAACGATTGCTGAAATCCACGCATGTTCCTTTATGAGTTTATTATCAATCAACTTGAACTTGAGAATTAAGAATATACTAAGATAAAATACTACATTCAAGATAATCGCAAGAGATGGTTTGACAGAGGAATTTAAAAAGAAGTAAATTACCATCGGAACGAGTGCGAGTAAGAATCCTCTCTCAAATTGTTTTTTTCTAAGGATATTTATAAAGCTGAATATAGTGAAAATAGTTAATGCAGCCAGTGCTATGTACATAAGGCTGTACAAAAATCCTATGTGGAATGGAAATTTCACAGGATAATCGAATTTTAAAATCTCTTTGTAATTACCAAATCCATAAAAATAGGGATTTTTCATGTTTCTGAAATCCCATTTGAAAAAGCTAAGTACAAAGGAAAATCCAATGGGCCAGAACGTGAAGATAGAAAGCACAACGAGAGCTGGCAATAAAAATAGATAAGCCAGCATGCTTTCTTTTAACTTGCTTGCTTTGATACGCTTCACCAAAATCACCCCTGCTATGTTTTATTGTATTGAATTATAAAATGTATGCCGAGAGATTTTCGTCTTGTACTATACCTCCAAGTTTCTTTGAAACGAACTCTTTGTCTATAACTACTTTCTTTTCTTCAACTTCAGGGGCTTTGAACATTATATCTTCGAGTAATTTTTCAACGACTGTATACAATCTTCTTGCACCTATGTTTTCCATCTTTTCGTTCAATTTGTAAGCGATTTTTGCTATTTCGCTTATAGCTTCCTGTGTAAAGTCGAGTTCCACACCTTCGGTGTAAAGCAACGCTTTGTATTGTTTTAAAAGTGCGTTTTCTGGTTCAGTGAGTATTCTTACAAAGTCAGCTTCTCTTAACGGCTCAAGTTCCACACGAATTGGAAATCTTCCTTGTAGTTCTGGAATCAAGTCTGTTGGCTTTGACATATGGAATGCACCTGCGCCGATGAATAATATGTAATCAGTTCTAACTGGACCATATCTTGTTGTTATTGTTGTCCCTTCAACTATAGGTAATAAATCCCTTTGTACACCTTGTCTTGAAACATCAGGTCCATGTCCTTGACCACTACCGGCAACTTTATCAAGTTCGTCTATGAATATTATTCCGCGCTCTTGAGCTAATGTTAGAGCTTTCTGAACAACTTCGTCCATATCTATTACCTTTTCAGATTCAATAGGAGCTAACATCCTTCTTGCTTCTGAAATTTTCATTCGTCTTTTTTTTCTTTGTTTTGGGAAAATGTTACCAAGTATCTGTGAAAAATCTATTCCCATATCTTCCATATCTGGTATGCCAACGAAACCAACACCAGGTTGACTTACTTCAATGTCTATTTCAATTTCCATATCTTCAAGTTCTCCATCTTCCAATTTCTTCTTAAGCTCGGCTCTTTTCCTTCTTGCTTCGAATTCGTCCGGTTGTTCCTGTGTAGTTTGGAAACCAAATATATTTGCAAATGGTACGTTTTGTTTCTTAGTCGGCACAAGTGCGTCAAGAATGCGCTCTTCAACAAGTTTCTTAACTTTTGGTTCGACTTCTTTCATTTTTTCTTGTTTGACCATATTCACGGCGATTTCGACCAAATCTCTAATCATTGAATCGACATTCTTACCAACGTATCCAACTTCGGTGAATTTTGTCGCTTCAACTTTAAGGAAAGGTGATCCAGAAATTTGGGCAAGCCTTCTTGCTATCTCTGTTTTTCCAACACCCGTTGGACCTATCAAAAGTATGTTCTTTGGCACAACTTCTTTTTTCCACGTTTCCGGAAGCCTTTGTCTTCTAATTCTATTTCTTATGGCAATTGCAACTGCTTTCTTTGCTTCCATTTGACCAATTATGTATTTGTCAAGTTCTTCAACTATCTGTCTTGGTGTTAATTCGTCAAAGTTAGTTAGCAAGAAAAACACCTCCATTCGAAATTAAACAGTTATGTCTTCGTTTTTTACGTTTAACTCTTTTTCCGGTGTTACATACGTCATCGACCACTGACCTGTGATAATTTCTTCAAATGCTCTTTGTACGTCTTCTTGTTTTACTTGCTGGATTTTAGAGATTATTTCTTCGATACTCTTAGGTTCTAAATCATTTGCGATGTATTGGATGTAAAGGGATGTAAGAGCTGAGGTACTTTCGGTCATCAGTTCAAGTGTACCTAAGAGTCTTTTCTTACCGTACTCAAATAGTTTCTTTGTCAATTTGAAATTCCTCAAAAGCCCAAAGAGTTCCTTTATAAGTTTTTCAGCATTTTCAACAGATGTTGCGGCGTAAATGGAAAATATGCCCCATTCTCTCGACTGGATATTTGCTGTCGAGATATCGTAAACAAGTCCTTTTTTCTCCCTAATGTGTTCAAAGAGTAACGAACTCATGCCACTCCCAAGTAACGTGTTCAATACCATGAATGGATAGAGTAAGTTTTCTTCGGAATAAGAAACACTCTTGTGTGAGAATAAGAAATGAACTTGTTGAGTCTCGCTGAACTTGTCACATACTATTCCTTGTTTTAGCTCAGATGAATGTTTCGCTGTTTTGAATCCGTCTGTTAAGATTAACGATTCTAAGACTTTCAAGTCTTTTGGTTCGACGTAGCCTGCGAGTATCAGTTTTACATTGTAAGGTGTGTACATCTCAGAATGAAATTGTTTTATATCATCTAAACTGATACTTTTCAAAGTCTCTTCTTTACCAATTATCGATTTAGAATGAGGGCCATCGATAAGGTTTTCAAAAAATTTATTAAACAAACGTTGTTCTGGTATTTCTTGTTCTGAGTAATACTCTTGAAGTATTATCTTTCGCTCAAGCTCAATGTTTTTGTCGGTAAAGTCAGGTTCAAAGACTAATTCTCTTAGTATATTGAATGCTGTTTTAAAGAAGGTTGATGGAATTTTAGCATAGTACACGGTATTTTCTTTATCTGTCCATGCGTTTAAAATCCCGCCTACTTGTTCAATTGGTAATTTGATCTGTCTTAAGTTTCTTTTCTTCGTTTTTCTAAAGACAGCATGTTCGATAAAATGAGATATCCCCAATAAGTTGTCTGGTTCATAAACAGGACCTGCTCCGACTATAAATGCTATGGTAACGGAGCGCACGCCTGGGATTTGGTAATAGTATATGTTATCGGCTATTTGCTTTATCATGGATTATTCTTCAACCCTCCTGAGTTGTAACCTACCTGTCTCATCGATGTTTATAACTTCAACTTTCAATCTATCTCCAACTTTAAATGAGTTTGGTTTAGCGTTGCCAAGTTTACTTGCATGTGTAAGTCCGATTTTTCCTGGAAGAATCTCCACAAATATTCCATAATTTTCAACCCTTGTTACACGTCCATCGTATATATCACCAATTGTAACGTCTCTGAACATGTTCTTTATGTATTCAACCGCTTGATTGACTTTCTCTGCATCAATACCGCTTACTGTGACCTTACCTGTTTCATCATCAAGAGAAATCTCCACATCGAACATCTTAATTATCGATTTGATGATCTTACCACCGGGACCTATTAACTCACCAGACCTTGTTGGGTCGATATAGAACCAACTAATTCTTGGA
The DNA here is from genome assembly GCA_964577745.1 of uncultured Fervidobacterium sp. GTDB lineage: Bacteria > Thermotogota > Thermotogae > Thermotogales > Fervidobacteriaceae > Fervidobacterium. Next base: position 10,849 of record CAZOAS010000007.1, on the reverse strand, counting down.
GCGTATGGAGAGAGTTGTTTTCTTGGCTCAGGTATTGTTTCGTATAATTTGTCTAAGATGAACATCCTTGCTTCTTTTGCTTGATAAAGTGCTTGTCTTAGTAGTTCTTCACTAACACCCGAAACCTTACAATCCATTTGAAATGCGGTTATTCCATCTCTTGTTCCAGCAACTTTGAAGTCCATATCTCCCCAGTGGTCTTCAAGTCCAATAATATCTGTGAGAATGACACCTCTGCCTTCCTCCAATATGAGTCCCATAGCTACACCAGCAACGTGTTTCTTGATAGGAACACCGGCGTCCATAAGGGCAAGTGAACCGGAACATACAGTTGCCATCGATGAAGAACCGTTCGATTCGAGTATTTCAGAAACAACCCTGATGACATATGGAAATTCATCTTCCGGTGGTATAACTGCCTTTACCGCACGTTCGGCAAGGTGTCCATGTCCAATTTCTCTTCTGCTCGGTCCACGTAATGGTTTAACTTCGCCTGTTGAGAATGGTGGGAAGTTGTAATGCAATATGAATCTTTTTGTGCCCTCTTCTATAAGTGTATCTATTATCTGTTCTTCAGCAGGTGAGCCAAGTGTTACGATACCAAGGCTCTGTGTCTCACCACGCGTGAAGAGCGAAGAACCATGTGTTCTTGGTAACAATCCAACTTCACATGTGATAGGTCTTATATCCTTTGGACCTCTTCCATCTGCCCTTATTCCTCTTTCTATGATGATTTTTCTCATCAATTTCTTGGATATTTCATCGTATTTTTCCTTAAGAGGAATAACGTATTCTTCTTGTTCTTCTTCGGTTGTTATGTTGTTATCTTCAAAGAATTTTTGAACGATACTTTCGTAGTATTCATCAGCCATCTCTGCTCTTTCTTGTTTTCCTCTCATGAATATTCTTTTCTCGAGTTCATTCATATCAATATACTCGGCAAATTTTTCGACAAGTTCAACGTTGTACTTTGGTTCTGGAAGAGGCATCTTTTCAACGTTGAATTCTTTTATTATCTCTTCTTGGAATGCAACGAGTTCTTTTATCGCGTTGTGAGCAACCATAAGTGCTTGTAGCATCTCTTCTTCGCTAACTTCTTTCGCTTCACCTTCGACCATTGTTATTGCGTCTTTTGTACCGGCAACAACGATATCTATTTTGCTTCTTTCAAGTTGTTCAACTGTTGGAAATACAATGAATTCTCCATCGACGTAACCAACTTGAACACCAGCTGCTATACCATCGAATGGTACTTTGGAAATATTAAGTGCCAACGATGCAGCGGAGATTCCAAGTACATCAGTTGGACTATCTGGATCTACCGAAAGTACCGTTACGATAACTTGCACTTCGTTTCTTAATGTCTTTGGGAAAAGTGGTCTTATCGGTCTATCAATTAACCTCGAGGAAAGTATTCCACTTTCCGAAGGTTTGCTCTCTCTTTTAACAAAACCACCCGGTATCTTACCAGCAGCGTAAAACTTTTCCATGAATTCAACTGTAAGTGGTACAAAGTCGATTCCTTCAACGGTTTTATCTGAGATATTAACCGTTGCTAAAACAACACTATCACCGAATCTTGCCCATATGGAACCTGCCGATTGTTTTGCCACTTTACCGTGTTGGAATACCAGTTCTCTACCAAATAACGTTTTTCTCCACTCTTTCATAACTGCACCTCCAAAGATTCAATTTACTAATTTTATTGCCTATCGGAATATTTTATCATACAATTGATGATATTTGAACTATATAACAACAGAAAAAGAAAAACCGGGGTATGTTCCCCGGCATAAGTACCTCAAAAATCTTTATTTTATCATTCCTTGGAATCCCATGAATGCTAAGGAAAGCAAGGAAGCAGTAATCATTGAAATTGGTAAATTTTGGAAGGGTTTCGGAATATCGTAAAGTTCCATTCTTTCTCTTATCGTTGCAAAGATTATCAATGCAATTAAAAATCCAACACCAGCACCAAGAGAATTGAATATCGCTTCAAGTAGGTTGTATTTTGACAAACTATTGACTATAGCTATACCGAGAATAATACAATTCGTTGTGATAAGTGGTAAGTAAATTCCAAGTGCTTCGTAAAGTGTTGGATTGTTCTTCTTAAGAAACATCTCAACGAATTGAACAAACGTAGCAATTACAAGTATGAAGACAATTGTTCTTAAAAACTCAAGCTTCAGAGCAATTAACAGAAGGTCGAGTAACCATGATATAGCAGATGACATCACAAGGACAAAAATAACTGCAACTCCCATACCAAGTGCCGTTGAGACTCTTTTGGAAACACCAAGAAAAGGACATATTCCGAGAAACCTTATAAATACGTAGTTATTTATTAGCATTGCTGATAAAAGTATCAAAAACAATTTCATTTCACATCACCTGCTTTCTGAGTTTGTGATGCTTGAGCTTGCTTTTTGGCTTTTTCTTCCTTATTTATAGCGATTGCTGCAAAGAGTGCTGCGAGTAATCCAAGTGTCAAATAAGCACCAGGTGGTAATATCATAACAAACATATTGAATGCTTTACCCCAAACGTTTACATCAAATACTGTTCCGTTACCAAGGAGTTCTCTTATGCTACCAAGTAAAGTCAAACTCAGTGTGAAACCTACTCCCATACCAAGACCATCTAACAGAGAATTAACTATTCCGTGCTTTGAAGCATACGCTTCTGCCCTTCCCATAATTATACAATTAACGACGATAAGTGGTATGAAAAGTCCAAGTGTTTTCCATAAGTCATAAGTAAACGCATGCATAAGTAAGTCCACTATCGTAACGAATGTTGCGATAACAGTTATAAAAATCGGTATTCTTATCTTTTCTGGAACTGTTTTTCTTATAGCTGAGATAACGACGTTAGACATAACAAGGACAACCGTAGCCGCTATTCCCATTCCAAATCCGTTTTTTGCACTCGTAGTTGTAGCAAGTGTAGGACACATACCGAGTACTTGAACGTAAGTTGGATTTTCCTTTATTATACCTTTAGTAAATTCAGAAAGTTTAGACGCCATTACTTTTCACCCCCTTGCATATACTTTTCGCTAAGGTATTTGTACATAGCATTTAAAGAATTTGCAACAGCTCTTGGGGTTATCGTTGCCCCAGTCATCACATCTGATACTTTAGCGACTCCACTTTGTTTTGCACTATCTGGATCAAGATTTTGTTTTCCAGCATCTTTGTCAACTTTTAATCCGTTCTTTAGTCCTTCTTCTGGTATTGGGAAGAAACGTTCTTGGACCTTTTCTTCGGCGATTTTAGCACCGAGCCCTGGTGTTTCTTGTGAGTATTCTATAACTTTTATTTTGTGGAGTGATACTTCACTACCATTGTACTTAAATGCCGCTATCGTAATCACCTTTCCACCGTAACCAACTGCGCTTCCAGTGAGAATATAATACTTTACATCTCCATTTTGGAATTCATAAACCGGTGATATCACCGTTCCTATCCCATCGTTATAAATTTCGTTTCCCATTTCTGAGCGTTTGGATATGACAGTATTCTTTATTTCTTTTGGATCAACAATCTGATTTCCGCTTTCGTCTGTCAAGAGAAATTCCATCGATTTTATAACATTCTGAAGCTCGGCTTCAGCTATCCTGTTTTCGGTAAATTGATAAACAAGTGCTAGGGCAATTCCAGCTATGAGCGTGTAGATCATAAGTGTGAGGCTTATCTTAAGGGTTTCTTTTTTCATTTTTGTCGCCTCCCAAAGATTTTTGGTTGAGTGTATCTATCGATAAGTGGAGTGAGTGCGTTCATAAGAAGAATTGAGAGTGAAACACCTTCTGGATATCCACCAAAATATCTTATAATCATCGTAATCAAACCACAACCAACTCCGAATATCGCCTGTCCTTTAAGTGTCATAGGAGTTGTTACCATATCGGTTGCCATGTAAAGTGCGCCGAGCATTAAACCACCAGCAAAGATGTGGAATATCGGCGAACCGAATTTTTCTGGGTTAACTGAATAAAAGATTGAGGAAATTATGAGAACTGTCATGATGTAGGAGAACGGTATGAAAATTTTTATACGTTTTCTGAAAACAAGATATACAAAACCTAAAAGCAACAAAATCGCACTTGTTTCGCCAATACATCCACCGATGTTACCAAAAATCAAGTCGGTATATGTCGTTGATTCCATTACTTTGCTAAAACCTTGAAGTTTTAAGACAGCAAGTGGTGTTGCAGTCGTTTGTACATCAGCAGGATACCATCCTTTAAACGATGCTATCGGCTTGTACCATGTTGTCATAGCTGTTGGAAATGAAACAAGCAAGAAAACTCTTGCTGCAAGTGCAGGGTTGAAGATATTCTGTCCCAGTCCTCCAAATGTATGTTTAACAATTGCAATCGCAAAGATAACACCGATAAGCAATACCCACCAAGGTGTTGCAACACTCAAATTGAGTGCAAGTAATAAACCAGTCACAGCAGCACTGCCATTTGGAACGAAGTTTTTATCCTTTCTGAGCACACGCATGATGAATAATTCAATAAGTTCAGCGCTTATCATACCTACTATGGATAGTACTAAGGCGTACAAACCGAAAAAGTACGTTGCACCAACTACAGCAGGTGCAAGGGCAATTAGTACATCGATCATTACCTTACGAGTTGAATCTTCAGTTCTAACGTGAGGTGCGCTTGTTGTTAACAGCTTCATTTCTTACCACCTCTCAGTGTTCGGTATACTTTCTTGGCAAGTTTTATTGATTTAACGTGTTCAACATTTGCAGGACAAATATAAGTACAAGAACCACATTCTATACAATCAAGCAACCCTATAGCAGCCGCTTCATCGTACTTTTTCTTTCTTGAAAGCATATCGAGTAAGTATGGTTGCAAATTCATCGGACAAACATGCACACAGTACGAACATCTTATACAATTTGTTGATTCTCTCTTCTGCTCTTTTATAACCGTGATACCGTTGTTACCCTTTAGTATTGGTATATCGAGTGAAGCGACGGGAATACCCATCATTGGTCCACCCATGAGTACTTTAATCTCTTCAAATCCTTCTGTGAATCCACCGCCAAGCTCGTTTATTATCCAAGAGATTGGCGCACCTATCCTCACCCACCAATTCCCACGTTTTCTGACACCTTCTCCAGTTAATGTTAGACCACGCTCAATAAGTGGCTTTCTATCGATTATTGCCTCCTTAATTGCTATCATGGTACTTACGTTTTGTACAACAACTCCGACATCTGAAGGCAAGCCACCACTTGGTACTTCTCTACCTGTTATTGCTTTAATCAATTGCTTTTCTGCTCCTTGAGGATACTTTGTTTTCAAAGCAGCAACTTTGACCTTACCATTCCATTTCTCTTCAAGTAATTGTAAGGCATCCTTTTTGTTACTTTCGATACCTATGTAAACTTCTTTGACACCAAGTATCTTGCGAGTTATCTCTATTCCCATAAGTATTTCTTCATGCATTTCAAGCATTACTCTGTGGTCTATGGTAAGGTAAGGTTCACATTCAGCACCGTTGATTATCAAAATTTCGACGGGCTTTGGAGGGTTTAATTTCACATGTGTGGGGAACATCGCTCCACCAAGTCCAACGATACCTGCTTTTTTGATGAGTTCAATCAATTCTTCTTTTGATGCAGACTGGTAATCAACTTTCGGCAACAATTCCCATTCATCTGATCCCGTTCGTTCAATAGTGACTGCTTCAACTGCCATTCCATGAACATTACTGTTGATCTTTCCAACACTTATAACTTTGCCAGTCACCGGTGAATGAACATAAGCCGATATCAGGCCTTGTGGTTCACCGATTATCTGTCCAGTTTTTACTTCCTGACCAACCTCGACAACAGGTTTAGCTGCGGCACCTGCATGTTGAGCCATGAAGACAACTACCTTGTCTGGTAATGGAGCTTTCTTAATCTCCTCATGCTCTGTGAGTTTCTTTTCAGGTGGGTGGACTCCACCTTTAAATGTAAGCAATCTCACTTACCACACCTCCCATATCGGAAAACAAATTAATGAAAAATGGATAAATTCTATCTACATTCTACACTATAATATGGTATACACAACCCTATTATCGTTAAAATTCGAATGTTTACCTTTACTGATTCTATGATATCAACCAGATGTTTATCAACAAAATTCAATATGGATTGATTAAGGATTATTTCAGCTGATTAAATAGGATAGTAAAGGAATTTATCATCGTATCTAAAGACAAACAAGTTTCTCAAGTTTACATTTTTTCTGAGAGCTCTGTTTTCCAATCTTTCGGTGTCGAACTGAATATAAAGCCTTTTTGAGGAAGCAATTTTTACCACCTTCGAAATTTCAAGAGGTATGTCTTT
>CAZOAS010000007.1:0-4386 GCA_964577745.1 uncultured Fervidobacterium sp. | reverse complement strand
CCATTCTTTATGTTGATTTTTCCTTCTTGGTTTTGAAGGTAATCACAAACTTCACGAATTTTTGTGATGCCTTCGAGTGAAACATCACGATAGTTTGTAATATCCTGAAATTTTACATCCTTTATATTTGTATCTATTTTCTCAATCGAACTTATATTAAATGTTGATGTATGGTTTTGGATTATCGATAGGACATTTAAAGATGATTTAGAAAAAGCAACGTCGTGTATACTTGGCAAATTAAAAGAAAATCCCCCCAAACGTGCCTCTAAACTCAACTGGACTTCCTTTTGTAGGGAGGTAACTTCGAGTTGTGTATTCTTATATTTTATAAACCTTAATTCCATCTTCAACGTTTCAATTATTTCTCTTGCGATTCGCATACGTATTCAAGTGCCTTTTCAATTCTGTCAAATGGTTCAATTATATCTATTTTATTAGCATAATCGACGATTTTTTGCACTATATTTTCATCCATTTTTGTGTTTTCTGGAAATGTGATCCTTAAGCTTGCGGTGTTTATGTTGACTATGACTTCATGTTCTTCTTTCTTTTCTTGTACAATTTGTGGAATCAGTGCCAACATAACTGTGTTTTTGTCGAACAACAAATTTGGGTCTTGAACTAATATTACATCAGGTCTATTTTCTATTTTCTGTACCAATCCCTTGGCTATTATTTCAACGTGTAAGTAGTATTCCAAAGAACTTCCGTAAATAATCTCTTGGAGCTTTGTTGGACTCACCGGTTCTGAATATTTAAATTCAACTGGAATTCCAAATTCATTTATAATCAATATTCCACCGAGATGTTTATTCTCTAAATTTTTGACACTTAAATAACCTATCATACTCTCACATCCAGAATGTGAGAGTTATCGGGAGTTACTTTGCTTTTTTCTTCTTTCTTTTGTTTCCCTTGTTGTGCTATGTATTCTCCTTGACTTTTACCTTCAGTTGAACTTTGCGTCTTTTTTCCCTCTGTTTGATTGACATTTTTAGGAGCATTCATTTCACGTTCTGTTCTTTTCACAAGGTTTTGAGCACTGTTAACCATAGCGGCTTGAGCTGAGTATTGTTGGAGGCTTATCATATGTGAACTTTCATGACTTACTTTCATGATGATAGTTTGATTTTGAACTCCACTTATCGGTTCAGTCATCTTCATCACCTCTCAGGCTCTTACGTAATTTACCGAGCACTGCGCTAAGAAGTTGGGAGATTCTTGATTCCGTAACACCGAAAACTTCAGCAATTTCTTTCAACGATAGGTCATACTCAAATCTCATGCTGAGCAACATCTTTTCTTTTTCGTTCAATTTATTTATCGCCTCAACGAGCTGTTCATAAAGTATCGATTTCCAAACTTTTTCTTTTACATCTTCATCACTTCTAACTTCTAACGGAGCGTAAGAGTTATCATCAAAATCGAAAAGATATTGGTCAAGGTTCAAATATTGTTTCAAAGAAAGTTCGTTGTATATATCCTTCACGCTTTCTACGTCTATGCCGAGTATGTTTGCCAATTCTTCAAAGGTTGGTAATCTTTGATTTTGTTCGTAAAATGTAACAAGTTCTTTGTCGAGTCGTTTTATATCCTGTCGCACATTCTTCGGAAGATAATCGAGTTTCCTCAAGTAATCTAACATTGCACCTTTTATCCTTGTATAAACAAATGTTTTAAACGTTGCGCCGTATCTGGGATCGTATTTGTCTACGGCTTGGAGAAGAGCAATAACACCTTCTTGAATTAAATCATCTATCTCAACGTTGTAAGGTAAATTTGTTTTCAACTCACGTGCCATTTTAGCAACCATGGGTAGATACTGTTTTACAATGCTATCTTTATCAACCATCAAATTTCTGTTACCTCCACAGCATCTCCTGTTTTTACTTTCCTGATTAACACTTTCCCGGTTTCTAAATCGTATTCTATACTTCTTGCTTTATTACCACCAGTATCTTCTGCTACCAGCTTTATACCATTTCTTTGTAAAGCCTTTTTAACAGCTTCAGCATTTCGTGCTCCGATGTCCATAGCCGATTGGAACATCGAAGCTCCACCTGCTATTTTTGCTTCCAATCTATTCCTCTGAGCTCCCATTTTTAGCAATTCTTCAACAATTATATCAACACCTGTATCTGCAAACTTACCTGGAGTGTTTGTAGGTTTACCGCCACTATCTGGCAACATAACGTGTACCATCGCACCAACTTTTGCTATTGGGTCTCTTACACACACACCAACACAAGACCCCAATCCAAGTGTTACTAATATAACTGGATTGCGTTCGGCTGCCCATTCTCCGATACCAATTATTACTTTTTTCTTCATTTATCTCACATCCCCAAAGCTTTAAGTAACTTTTCAAGAGAGTCAACTGATGGAACAAGCAATAAATATCCTGTTAGTTCCTCTTCAATACCTTCTATCTTTACAAGTGTTTCAATTAGCATTATGTTTTCCTCACCTGCAAGAGCAAGTGGTATTGATATCTCAGATATAATTGCGCTTATCATATCAACAACTAAATCAGGTGGCTCTGGGTTTATGAACAAGTTAGTGAAACCAGATAAAGCTGTCACATACGAACCACACATGATATTACCTATCTCTTTTAACATGGAACTTGTGAATTCATCCAGTTGTGTAACATCGGAAATCTCCATCCCAGTTAGCGCTTTTCCTATTATAGTGACGGTCTTTGGTTCGAATATCAATATTATTTCACCGGTCATTTCCTCTTTGAGTTCCATTTTAACAGCACACACTATTTCCTCTGGCTTTTCGAAAAGAAATGGTATCTTAGAAATCGGAATTACCTTTACTTGAGGAACTGATATGTCTACTTTTTTATCGAGCATCATTGAAAGTGCCGTTGCAGCATTTCCGGTGCCTATATTTCCTACTTCTCTTATTGCATCAAGTTGCGCTTCTCCAAGCTTTTCTAACATCTTTTATTCCTCCCTCCTTCAACGTATTTTACCTAACATTCTTCATCTTCAATTCTTTTTGGAAGATGAAACGAACAAGTTTAGTTTCGATACTTACAGGTAAATCGATGAACTGCATACCGTACATGTAACCATCTTCTGTTGGTTCATCTCTTCTGACTATCTTACATTTTTGTTTTTGGAGTACAAGCTCCTGTTCCAACTTCAAGTCTACATATACTATATCACCTTCATTTAGGTATTTTTTTGTAATAATCAATAATCCCCCCGCACTTATATTTCTTGTGGTAAATGCAAAAGATTCACTGTCTGGTTCCGCAGAAATATACAATCTTCCCTCTAAATACAATGGTATGCGAACAAATTTCCTTCTTTCCGTCTTTCTTACCACATCTGGATACGGTGCGGGAATTACATACATGTTATCCATCTTGATAACACCAAGCGACACCGTTTCAAACTCGTAAATTGAAGATTTATCAAACAAGTTTATAGTCATTCTCACACCTTTTGGAATAGGAACAAATCTCCCTTTAAAAGAAGGGATAGAGAAAAAAACCAATTTCCTGTTAGGATCTATATCGACAATATTACTCTTGTAAGTACCTTCAAGCTCTTTTGCAAATACGATTGTGATACTTGCTGGTAAACCTATTTTTAGTGCTTTCGTAGCATCTAATAGTTCGACATAAGGCATTACAACTTCTCCCCTATCCGGATGTATTTTTCACAAACTTTATTCCATGCTTCTCCCGGCTCAGGTATATACATACCATATCTGAAACTTTCCTCTTCTTCAACATACCACATTACAACAGCTTTTTCTATGCCATTTTCTAATTTAATTTCCACTTCTTCCCTTAATTTTGGCTTATATTCAGAAACCACTTGACAACCATTTTCAGAGACATCTGTTATAATAGTCCTAAATTGAAAGATTTGACATGGTTCGAAAGAAGCATACCTTGGTTTTGACCTTCTTTGAAGTATACCGGCTTTTTCAAATGCTGTGTAAATATAGATATCACCGTCTGCATGAGAGAGTTTACCGACAAACGTTAAAACTATACCTTCAATAGGAATATCAACTCTGAGGATATCGGGTATATTAACGAAAGAGACAAAAGAAACTTTAATGTTACTTTTTTCAATACCTTTTAATCTCAGCGTTATTTCGCCATCTTTTGTGAAACCTCTAAGAATAGCATTGTGGAGATTAGTATTTACATATTCTTCTAATGTCATATTTAAACACCTCTAAGAAAACTTATGAACTTTTCCAACAAATTCTCTTTCTTTATCGAAGGAACTTGTTCTTTCAATAAACTTGAAGCTACTCTCATTACAGAGAAAGAAGGTTGAATGTTATGGTATCTCTTTACAAAAAGTGTGCGTTCGTATATGCTCTTCAAAACTAATGGATGTTCTCTCA
>CAZOAS010000006.1:1159-26675 GCA_964577745.1 uncultured Fervidobacterium sp. | reverse complement strand
CAGCTGCAGAGAGCCGTATAAGAGATGCAGATATGGCAAAGGAAATGATGGCATTTACAAAGCAACAGATATTGATGCAATCTGGCATGTCGATGCTTGCGCAAGCTAATGGATTGCCACAGAATGTGTTGCAATTGTTGAGAGGATAAGCTTAACGCTAAATAGAGCTAATTTACTATGATGGGTGTTTTTAGGCTGACCTCCCATCCTGAAAGGAATTTGGTGGTACGATAAAAAGGTATGTTACACGATTTAATTATATCAAACAGGATGGAGGTAGCCTTTATTCTTTCTAAAGTTCCATTTGGATTATTTTGGTTTTCTATCTGGTAAGTATGTCTACACCTGTTCGAGAGATTTAAAAAACACCCCTTGACAGAAATGTGTTTACATAGTAAAATGTGTATCGCTGGTTGAATGTGGGTGCGTAGCTCAGTGGGAGAGCGCTTCCTTGACGCGGAAGAGGTCGTAGGTTCAATCCCTGCCGCACCCACCAGTTTTTAAAAAAGGGTCGGTTCTTAGGCGATACAGCAAGCTAAAGTTGCTGGGGCGTCGTCTAATTGGCAGGACCCTGGACTTTGGCTCCAGTTGTGTAGGTTCGAGTCCTACCGCCCCAGCCATTTTTCATAAGTATTTGCAAATTCTAAAGATTAAAAACGTACTAAGGCGCCGTTGCGCCTTATGTTTTTGTTATAGGTCTGAAATATTAAGTAATCCTTATAGAAAATCCTAATTTATAAAAAACGCCCGACATAGTGTACGAAACAAAAAATTCACACGGGCTTTATTGTATTTTTGAAAAACAACGGTTATAATATCACACGAATGTGCAGGTTGAAGGGAGGGTTAAGATGCCAACTATTAATCAGTTAGTGAGACACGGTAGACAAAAGGTTAAGGAAAAATCCAAATCACCAGCTTTGCAAGGGCATCCACAAAAGAGAGGAGTTTGTGTTAGGGTTTCTACGATGACACCGAAAAAGCCAAACTCTGCTCTTAGAAAGATTGCTAAGGTGAGATTGAGTAACGGTATCGAAGTTACAGCATATATCCCAGGTATCGGACACAACTTGCAAGAACACTCAATCGTTCTTGTTAGAGGTGGAAGGGTTAAGGACCTCCCAGGTGTCAGATACAAGATTATCCGCGGTACACTCGACGCAGCTGGTGTGGAAAGCAGACGCCAGAGCAGAAGTAAGTACGGTGCAAAGAGACCAAAAGCTGGAGCAGCAACGGGCGCAAAGGGTAAGAAGTAAGGAGGGAATCGAATGAGGCGAAGAAGAGCCGAGCCAAGAATAGTTCCACCAGATCCAGTGTACGGTGAAGTTCTTGTAACAAAGATGATTAATAAAGTAATGTGGGATGGAAAGAAATCAATCGCTCAAAAGATAGTTTACGGAGCTATCGAAATTCTTGAACAAAAGACTGGTAAGAGCGGTATTGAAGTTTTTAAACAAGCAGTTGAAAATGTAAAGCCTATTGTTGAAGTTAGACCAAGAAGAATCGGTGGTGCTACTTACCAAGTTCCAGTTGAGGTTCAAGAACCAAGGAAGACAACACTTGCTATTAGATGGATTGTTGATATTGCAAGATCTAAAAAAGGTAAACCAATGCAAGAAAAATTAGCTGAAGAACTTTTGAACGCATACAATAACACAGGTGCGGCTATTAAGAAGAGAGAAGACGTACACAAGATGGCAGAAGCAAACAGAGCATTTGCTCACTTTAGATGGTGAACAGTGAACGGTTAACAGTGAACAGTAAATAATTTATCTTTGCACCGATAACTGATCACCGTTCACAGAATATCTGACTATGCTTCGAGGAGGAAAGTATGGAAGAGATAAAGGCTCTTTATGTTGACCTGAATAAGTTAAGAAACATAGGAATAATGGCTCATATCGACGCCGGTAAAACAACAACCACCGAGCGTATATTGTTTTTCACAGGTAGAAAGCACCAGATAGGTAGTGTCGATGATGGTACGGCAACGATGGACTGGATGATCCAGGAAAAGGAAAGAGGTATTACTATTACATCAGCTGCGACCACATGTTTTTGGAAAGAACATCGTATCAACATCATCGATACACCAGGTCACGTTGACTTCACAATCGAAGTTGAACGTTCGTTAAGGGTGCTCGATGGTGCTATCGCTGTCTTTGATGCAACTGCAGGTGTTGAGCCTCAGTCAGAAACTGTCTGGAGACAGGCAGATAAGTATAAGGTTCCAAGACTTGCATTCATGAACAAGATGGATAAGACCGGTGCTGATTTTGATATGGCGGTTCAAACAATGGTCGATAGACTCGGCGCTCATCCAATTCCTGTTCAAATACCAATGGGTGCTGAAAGTGATTTTAAAGGTGTAATCGACCTAATTCAAATGAAAGCTATAAGATGGCTCAATCCTGAAGGTACAGAAATGGTATACGAAGAAATTCCAGCACAGTGGCGTGATAAGGCAGAAGAAGCAAGAGAAGATATGATTGAGAAAATTGCCGAAGTTGATGATGAAATTATGGAATTGTACCTTGAGGGTGAAGAACCAAGTGAAGAACAAATTCACGCAGCACTCAGAAGAATTACGATAGCCGGTCTTGGTACCCCAGTTTTCTGTGGATCAGCTAAAATGAATCTTGGTATACAACCTTTACTTGACGGTGTTGTGAGATATTTACCATCGCCACTCGATTTACCACCAGTTCGTGGTTTCGATAAGGACGGTAACGAAATTCAAGTTGTTCCAACAGAAGATGCACCATTCGTTGCTTATGCATTTAAAATTCAGACAGACCCATACGTTGGTAAACTTACATTCTTAAGGGTTTACAGCGGAAGACTGGAAAAAGGTAATTACGTTATAAATACGACAAAAGGTGTAAAGGAAAGAGTCTCAAGGCTTATATTCATGCATGCTGATAAGAGAGAAGATGTGGAATACGTCAGAGCAGGAGATATCGTCGGTATTATCGGTATGAAGAGTACGATAACCGGAGATACCGTCTGTGAGGAAGGTACCCACGTTATTCTTGAAAAAATGGAGTTCCCAGAACCTGTTATTTCTATCGCTATCGAACCTGTTACAAAAGATGACGAGACAAAACTTTCTAAGGCATTGCAAGCGTTACTTGATGAGGACCCATCACTTAGAGCATATGTTGACCAAGAAACTGGAGAGACTATCCTCTCTGGAATGGGAGAATTACACCTTGAGATTATCGTTGATAGGTTGAAGAGAGAATTCAACGTCAACGTCAGAGTTGGTAAACCACAAGTTGCTTACAGAGAAACGATTACGAAGGATGTTAAAGTCGAAGGTAAGTACATCAGACAGAGTGGTGGTAGAGGTCAGTACGGTCATGCGATTATACACTTCGAACCACTCGGTTTGGATAAGACGTTTGAATTTGTTGATAAGACCGTCGGTGGTGTGATACCAAAGCAGTACATACCAGCGATAGAAGAAGGAATAAAAGAAGCAATGCAAGTTGGAACGTTGGCAGGTTATCCTGTTGTTGGTGTAAAAGCAACGTTACTCGATGGTTCTTACCACGAAGTTGACTCTTCAGAAATGGCATTTAAGATAGCAGCAAGTATGGCATTTAAAGAAGCGATGGAGAAAGGCAGTCCGGTGCTTCTTGAACCTATCATGAAGGTAGAAGTTACAACACCAGAAGAATACATGGGTAACATCATCGCTGATTTGAACTCCAAAAGGGCGCATATAGATGCCCTTGAGAATAGAGCACATCTGAGAGTTATAAGAGCTCTTGTACCACTAAGTGAGATGTTTGGATACGCAACAACTCTCAGGTCGCTTTCACAAGGTAGAGCAAATTACGTTATGACACTTTCTCATTATGATAAAGTGCCTGAGAAAGTGGCAGAAAAAATATTGAAAAACGCTTAATATTTTTTAACTGAACGCCGATCACTGAATAACAATTCAATCTCCACCACAGGTGAAGAAGGAGGGGCAAAAGTATGGCAAAGGAAAAATTTATAAGAACCAAACCACACATGAACGTAGGTACGATAGGACACATTGACCACGGTAAGACAACACTTACAGCAGCTATAACAAAGTACTGTTCACTTCTCGGACTGGCAGACTACACACCATACGAAATGATTGACAAGGCACCAGAAGAAAGAGCAAGAGGTATCACCATTAACATCACACACGTTGAATACCAAACAGAAAAGAGACACTACGCACACATCGACTGTCCAGGTCACGCTGACTACATTAAGAACATGATCACAGGTG
The DNA here is from genome assembly GCA_964577745.1 of uncultured Fervidobacterium sp. Lineage (GTDB taxonomy): Bacteria > Thermotogota > Thermotogae > Thermotogales > Fervidobacteriaceae > Fervidobacterium. Next base: position 22,402 of record CAZOAS010000006.1, on the reverse strand, counting down.
CAGCTCAGATGGACGGTGCTATCCTTGTTGTTGCAGCAACAGACGGTCCAATGCCACAAACAAGAGAACACGTTCTTCTTGCAAGACAAGTTAACGTTCCTGCAATGATTGTTTACATCAACAAAGTTGACATGGTTGACGACCCAGAACTTGTTGACCTTGTTGAAATGGAAGTTAGAGACCTTCTCAGCAAATACGAATTCCCAGGCGATGAAATTCCAGTAATCAGAGGTTCAGCTCTTAAAGCAGTTGAAGCACCAAACGATCCAAATCACCCAGATCTCAAATCAATAAAAGAACTTCTCGATGCAATGGATAGCTACTTCCCAGAACCAGTTCGTGAAGTTGACAAACCATTCCTTATGCCTGTTGAAGACGTATTCTCCATCACAGGTAGAGGTACAGTTGTTACAGGAAGAATCGAACGTGGCGTAATCAAACCAGGTGTTGAAGCAGAAATCATCGGTATGAGCTACGAAACAAGAAAGACAGTTATCACAAGCGTTGAAATGTTCAGAAAAGAACTCGATGAAGCAATGGCTGGAGACAACGTCGGATGCTTGCTCAGAGGTATCGATAAAGACGAAGTCGAAAGAGGACAAGTTCTTGCAAAACCAGGTTCCATCACACCACACAAGAAGTTCAAAGCAAACATCTACGTTTTGAAGAAAGAAGAAGGTGGACGCCATACACCATTCACAAAAGGTTACAAACCACAATTCTATATAAGAACAGCTGACGTTACAGGTGAAATTGTTGACCTTCCAGCAGGTGCAGAAATGGTTATGCCTGGTGACAACCTTGAAATGACAGTCGAACTCATCTACCCAGTTGCTATCGAAAAAGGTATGAGATTCGCAGTTCGTGAAGGTGGAAGAACAGTCGGAGCAGGTGTTGTTTCCGAAATTATTGAGTAATTAATACTGGACAAAAAAAGGACGTATCTGAGATTTTTTTCAAGACTTGATTAAGTTAAACCTTGTATGTGTAATCGGGGGGGTTCCCCCCCTTTTCTAAGAAGGAGGGTAAGACATGCCAGGGCAAAAAATTAGGATCAGGTTAAGAGCATATGACCATAGATTGCTTGACGAGTCTGCTAAGAAGATTGTTGAAGTTGCAAAGCAGACCAATGCAAAGGTTTCAGGACCAATTCCACTACCAACAGAAAGAACGCTCTACGTTGTCTTAAGGTCACCACTTAAACACAAAGACTCACGTGAGCAATTCGAAAAGAAGGTACACAAGAGACTTATAGATATTATTGAACCGAACTCAAAGACGATTGACGCACTGATGAAGATTAATCTTCCAGCAGGTGTCGACGTTGAAATCAATCTGTGAGTCCTCGGAGGTGTTTTGAGATGAAATTTATTATTGCAAGAAAGGTTGGAATGACCAGATTGTGGAAAGATGATAAGGTTGTTCCCGTTACAGTACTTAAGGCAGGTCCATGTATAGTTGTTCAAAAAAAGACAGTAGAAAAAGATGGTTACAATGCAGTTCAACTTGGTTTTGAAGAAGTTAATGAAAAAAGATTAACAAAGCCTATGCTTGGTGTTTTCAAAAAGGCTAATGTTAAGCCAATGAGAGTGCTTAAAGAATTTAGAGTAGATAACGTAGACCAATACACAATTGGTCAAGAAATAACAGTTGCAATTTTTCAAGAAGGCGATAAAATAGACATTACTGGCTGGTCAAAAGGTAGAGGTTACTCTGGTGCCATGAGAAGATGGAACTTCCAAGGTGGACCAAAAGCACACGGTGCAAAATTCCACAGGGAACTTGGTTCCGTCGGTCAACACACTGAACCAGCAAGAATCTTCAAAGGCAAAAGAATGCCTGGAAGATACGGTAACGAAAGAGTTACAGTACTCAATTCAGAAGTTATAAAGATTGATGCAGAGAATAACCTATTAGCAGTTAAAGGTGGAGTGCCAGGAGCGAGGGGCAGCCTTGTACTTATAAGAAGTGCTGTTAAGGCATAATAGACAGCACTTAGCAAGGACGTGCTCCGAAAATGGAGTAAGGGAGGACGAAGATTATGGCACAAGTTACGCTTTACAACATCAAAGGTGAAAAGATTGGGAACATCGATTTGAGCGATGAGATTTTTAACATTCAGCCAAACCTCGATGTAATGTGGCGTTACATCGACATGCAACTCACAAATGCAAGAGCCGGTACAGCTTCCACAAAGACAAGAGGAGAAGTTTCTGGTGGTGGAAGAAAACCATGGCCACAAAAACACACAGGTAGAGCAAGAGCAGGTTCAATAAGGGCAATCAACTGGAGACACGGTGGTGTTGCACACGGTCCAAAACCAAGAAACTATTTGAAGAGAATGAACAAAAAGATGAAGAGACTCGCTCTCAAATCGGCGTTGTCTGCTCGCTTCCAGGAAGGTAACCTTATTGTTTTAAGCGATATACGATTTGAAAAAGCACAAACAAAACAAATGAGAGAAGTTCTTAAGAACCTCGGAATCGCTGACGAAAAAGTGTTGTTCGTTCTTCCAAAGAAGGAAAGCGTATATGAAAATGTTAAACTTTCTGGAAGAAATATCCCCGGTGTAAAGGTTATAATTGCCGATAATCCAAACAATGGTAATTCAGTTAACATCGATGGTTTGAATGTATACGATATAATCAACGCTACAAAGGTTGTCCTTACAGAGGGCACCGTTCGCAAAATCGAGGAGGTGCTCAGCAAATGAGAAAAGAATACTCCGATATCATCATCAGACCAATTATCAGTGAGAAATCAATGTCTTTGAGAGCAAATCGTGAATATGTTTTTGAGGTAGATAAGGACGCAAATAAATTGGAAATAAAAGAAGCTGTTGAAAAATTGTTCAATGTTAAAGTTGAAAGAGTAAACACGATGATTGTTAAACCAAAGCCAAAGAGAGACCTCAGAAGAGGTTACTTGGCAAGACAAGGTTATACAAAAGAATGGAAAAAAGCCATAGTCAAATTAGCAGAAGGCTATGTGATTAAAGAACTCCAGGCATGAGGGGTGAAAAACAATGGGTCTTAAAAGATTCAAACCAACAACTCCAGGTAGAAGATTCATGGTTATTCCTGACTTTTCGGAAATCACAAAAGAAAAGCCCGAAAAGTCACTTGTTGTACCTCTTAAGAAAACAGGTGGAAGAAACCACCACGGTAGAGTAACAGTTAGATTCAGAGGTGGCGGTCACAAGAGACTGTACAGAATAGTTGACTTCAGAAGATGGGAAAAAGAAAATATACCTGCAAAGGTTGCCTCTATAGAGTACGATCCAAACAGAACGGCAAGAATTGCTTTGTTGGTCTATGCAGATGGTGAAAAGAGATACATCCTTGCACCAAACGGTTTAAACGTTGGCGATACAGTAATGTCAGGACCGGAAGCAGAAATCAAACCAGGTAACGCACTTCCACTTGAAAATATTCCAGTTGGTACAATAGTACACAATATCGAATTCTTACCACGCGGTGGTGCAAAGATCGCAAGAAGCGCTGGTATGGCTTGCCAGCTTATGGCAAAAGAAGGCGAATACGCACTCTTAAAGATGCCATCTGGTGAACTCAGAAAAGTTCACGTAAGATGCTATGCGACAGTTGGCGTAGTTGGAAACGAAGACCACAAAAACGAAGTTTCCGGTAAAGCAGGTAGAGAAAGATGGAAAGGTAGAAAACCACACGTACGTGGTGTTGTCATGAACCCAGTTGACCACCCACATGGTGGTGGTGAAGGTAGAGGTAAAGGTCACCATCCACAAAGCCCATGGGGTGTACCAGCGAAAGGTTACAAGACAAGAAGAGGTAAGAGAGCAAGCGACAAATTCATCGTCAGAAGAAGAAACGGTTAATCAGGAGGTGTAATAAATGAGCCGTTCAAGTAAAAAAGGACCATTTGTGGATCCCAAGCTCCTCAAAAAAATCAGATTACTTAACGAAACAGGAGAAAAGAAGATAATAAAGACATGGAGTAGAGCAAGCACAATAGTTCCAGAAATGGTTGGACATACAATAGCAGTGTACAACGGAATGAAGCACATACCAGTTTACATAACAGAGAACATGGTTGGTCACAAACTTGGTGAATTTTCCTTCACAAGAAGATTTGGTGGACACACGAACAAGTCAGCCAAAAAAGGTGAGGTCAAGAAATAAGGAGGGAATTGATAATGCAAACCATCATTAAAAGAGAAGGACTCAAAAGATCCAAGTTCCATGCGAAAAGGAAAGAGACCCTTGCAACGTTACCAAAATATGAAGCACGTGCAGTTGCGAGGTTTGTCCGCATATCTCCAAGGAAAGCACGCTCTGTAATCAACTCAATCAGAGGTAAAAATGTTTCAGAAGCTTTTAATCTTCTTGAATTTTCGCCTAAAAAGGCTGCACGAATCGTCTATAATGTGTTAAAATCTGCTGTAGCGAATGCAACAAACAATTTGGGGTTGTCAGAGGATAACCTTTATGTTGCTGCATGTTATGTAAATGACGGACCAAGAATGAAAAGAGTATGGCCACGCGGTAGAGGAAGAGCAGACATCATCCAAAAGAGGATGTCTCATATTACTGTTGTTGTTAGAGATAGAGAAAAGGAAAATAGTGCAAAATAATAAATAGTTGTGAGGTGATATCGGTGGGTCAAAAAGTACATCCAAAGGGTTTCAGACTCGGTTTAACAGCAGAATGGGATGCACAGTGGTTTAATGAGAAAAAATACAGCGAATATCTTCTCGAAGATGAAGCTATAAGAAACTTCTTGAGAAAGAACTACAACCAAGCAGGTATCGCAAGAGTCTTCATCCAAAGACCAGATGCTGAAAGAGTTTTAGTTTCAATCTACGCGGCAAGACCTGGTATATTGATAGGTAAGAAAGGTTCAGGTATAACTGAACTCAGACAAGCTCTTGAAAGCAATTTCAACAGAAAATTCGGAATCGATATAGTTGAAGTGAAAACGCCAGAGACAGAGGCAGTGCTCGTAGCAGAATCGATAGCTCAAAAGATAGAAAAACGTGCATCTTACAAAATCGTTATGAAAAGAGCCATAACAGCAGCACTTAGAAGAGGAGCAAAGGGAATTAAGATAATGGTCGCAGGAAGGTTGGCAGGAGCAGAAATAGCAAGAACAGAATGGTACTTAAAAGGAAGACTTCCACTTCAAACACTCAGATCAGTTATAGACTATTCAACAGCCAGAGCAGAAACAAAATACGGAACCATTGGTATAAAGGTCTGGATATACAAAGGTGATCAGCAAATCTAAACGGTGAACGGTATACAGTTAACGGTGAACAGTGTAAAGTAAAGGATTTTATATAGTTTATAACCGTTAACCGATAACTGGTCACCGATAACCGAGTATCGTTCCGCTCAACGAATAGGACAAGGGAGGTAAATAGCCATGTTGATGCCAAAAAGGGTCAAATACAGAAAACAACACCGAGGAAGAACTAAAGGCGAAGCAAAAGGTGGAGCACTTGTAATGTTTGGTGAATATGGTCTTAAAGCACTCGAACCAGCTTGGATAACATCTCAACAGATAGAAGCATGTAGGCTTGCAATCACAAGAACACTTAAAAAAGAAGGAAAACTTTGGATAAAGATATTCCCAGATAAATCATACACGAAACACCCACCTGAAACAAAACTTGGTAAAGGTAAAGGTAACGTTGAAGGTTGGGTTGCAGTAGTGAAACCTGGAAAAGTAATGTTCGAAATCGGTGGAGTCGATGAAGAACTTGCCATAAAGGCGCTTGAATATGCAGCAACAAAATTACCTATTAAAACAAAAATCGTGACAAGACATCACATAGGTGGTGAAGCAGTATGACACCAGTGGAAATCAGAAATATGAATAACGATGAATTGCTTAAACTTCTCGAAGAAAAGAAAAGAACGTTGATGAACCTAAGATTCCAAAACGCTCTCGGTGAATTGAAAGACTTCAGCCTCATCCAGAAAACAAAAAGAGACATAGCAAGAATCAAAACTATCTTACGCGAACGTGAACTTGGTATAAGGAGGTAATACAAATGCCTAAGAAGAGACTTGTTGGCGTTGTTGTAAGTGATAAAATGGATAAGACCGTAACAGTAAAGGTCGAAAGAATCGTAAAACACCAAAAATTTGGAAAGTACGTTAAAAAATCTAAGAAATTCTACGCACACGATGAAAATAACGCATGTAAAATTGGAGATATCGTCGAAATCGAAGAATCAAGACCATTAAGTAAATTGAAAAGATGGGTTGTTGTTCAAATACTTGAACACTCTAAGCTTGGAGTAGAAACGCCAGAGACAGAGGAAGAATTAGAAATCGAAGGGGGTAGTGAACAATGATACAGAACGAAAGCTACCTCGTTGCGGCGGATAATTCAGGTGCAAAAATTCTTAGAGTAATAAGAGTACTTGGTGGTTCGCACAAACAATTTGGAAGTATAGGTGATATAGTTGTTTGCAGTGTCAGAGAAGCGGTACCTAACACAGATATAAAGAAAGGTGACGTTGTAAAAGCAGTTGTAGTAAGAACGAAGAAAGAAATCAGAAGACCAGATGGAAGCTACATAAGATTCGATGATAACGCAGCAGTTGTACTTGACAAATTTAATCAACCAAAAGGTACACGTGTATTTGGACCTGTTGCAAGAGAACTAAGAGAAAAAGGATTCATGAAAATAGTATCTCTCGCACCAGAAGTATGGTAAGGGGTGGTAATCGATGGCACAGAAAATAAAAAAAGGTGACACGGTACAAGTTATTTCTGGAAGAGATAAAGGTAAAAGAGGCGAAGTAATTCAAGTAATGCCAAAAGATGAAAAGTTGATAGTCAGAGGTGTAAACGTTGTAAAAAGACACCAAAGACCAACAGGACAATTGAGACAAGGTGGTATAATCGAAAAAGAAGCACCACTTTACTGGTCAAAGGTTATGCTCGTATGTCCAAGCTGTGACAAAGCTACAAGAGTAGGTTTCAAAGTCCTTGAAGATGGCACAAAAGTGAGATACTGCAAGAAATGTGGAGAAATCATAGATAAGAAGTAAGGAGGAGTAAAAAATGGCCTACGAATTTGTTCCGTTGAAAGAAAAGTATCAAAAAGAAGTGGTGCCAGTTTTAATGAAAGAATTCGGATACAAAAATATTCACGAAGTACCAAGATTGGTAAAAGTTGTAGTCAATATGGGTGTTGGAGAAGGTTCGAGAAATAAGGATATCATAGAAGCACACGCAAGGGAACTTACAATGATAACAGGTCAAAAAGCTCTTATCACAAAAGCAAAGAAGAGTATATCAAACTTCAAGATAAGAAAAGGTATGACCATAGGTGCAAAGGTAACACTCAGAGGACCAAGAATGTACAACTTTGTGTACAAACTTGTTAACCTTGTTCTTCCAAAGGTTAGAGACTTCAGAGGACTCAATCCAAATTCATTCGATGGAAAAGGAAATTACAGTTTTGGTTTGACAGAACAACTTGTTTTCCCAGAAATTTCACCAGACCAAATCAAAAGAATTCAAGGTATGGACATAGTTGTTGTAACAACGGCAAAAAGAGATGAAGAAGCAAGAAGATTGCTTGAATTACTTGGTTTCCCATTCAAAAAGCAATAATTGAGGAGGGAATTTTTAATGGCAAAGAAATCAATGGTTGAAAAATGGAAAAGGCCGAAGAAGTTTAAAACAAGAGAATACACAAGATGCAATATCTGTGGTAGACCACATTCAGTCTATAGAGAATTTGGAATCTGCAGAGTCTGTTTCAGAAAGATGGCTAACGAGGGAAAACTCCCGGGCGTTAGGAAGGCAAGCTGGTAATTATGGAGGTGTTAACCGTGTGGAGCGATCCAATAGCTGACATGCTTACAAGAATAAGAAATGCAAACCTCGTTTTTAAAGATCAAGTAGATGTTCCAGCATCGAATTTGAAGAAAGCAATAGCAGATATTCTCGTAAAAGAAGGATTTATAAAGGGTTATACATACATCGAAGATGGAAAACAAGGTATTCTTAGACTTCAAATGAAGTACAAAGGTACAAGAAAGAACAAAGAAAGAGTAATTCACGGAATTGTCCGTGTTTCAAAGCCTGGAAGAAGGATATACGTTGGTAAGAACAACATACCAAGAGTTAAAAATGGACTTGGCATTGCTATAATATCCACATCAAAAGGCGTACTCACCGACAAAGAAGCAGCAGAACATGGAGTCGGTGGAGAAGTTATTGCCTACATCTGGTAAGGAGGTGTAGTCCATGTCTCGTATAGCAAAGAAACCTGTCGTTTTACCTTCAAACGTTCAAATTTCAGTCACCGACTCTGAAATTAAAGTGAAAGGTCCAAAAGGTGAGCTCAAATTGGCTGCTCATCCTTTTGTTAGTGTAAAGGTCGAAGGTAATGAAGTTTGGTTTTCGCCAAATCTTGAAGTTGCAAAGAGAAAAGCCGATGAAAGAAAATTCAAAGCAATGGTCGGTACATACTGGAGACTTGTAAGAAATATGGTTATTGGTGTTACAGAAGGTTTCAAAAAAGAACTTGAAATCGTTGGTGTCGGTTACAGGGCACAATTACAAGGTAATAAACTTCTTATGAACCTTGGTTATGCTCACCAGGTTGAGTTCGAAGTACCAGCCGATGTAAAAGTCGAAGTACCAGCTCCAAACAAGATAATAGTCACTGGAATAGACAAGCAAAGAGTTGGACAAGTTGCAGCAGATATACGCAAGTGGAGAGAGCCAAATCCATACAGTGGTAAAGGTATCAAGTACGTAGACGAGGTACTCAGACTCAAAGAAGGAAAGAAAGCATAAGGGGGTATAAGACGTGATTAAAAGAGAAGATCGCAGGAAATTAAGACTTGTTAGACATAAAAGGATAAGAAAGAAATTATCAGGTACCACTGAAAGACCAAGACTCGCTGTCTTTAGAAGCGAGAAACACATATACGCACAAATAATCGATGATACAAAAGGCGTTACACTCGTTGCTGCATCAACAGTTGAAAAAGCAATGAGAGAGAAACTCAAAAAGACATGGAACGTTGAAGCTGCTAAAGAAGTTGGAAAGTTAATTGCGGAAAGAGCATTAGCAAAGGGAATAAAAGAAGTAGTTTTTGACAGAGGTGGCTTCAAGTACCATGGTAGAGTCAAAGCCCTTGCAGATTCAGCAAGGGAAGCTGGATTGAAATTCTAAGGTTTAGGAGGTGCTCACAGTGTCAGAAATTGCCGAAAAGATAAAACAAGCTGGTGAAACTTTTGAAGAAAGAATAATCGAGATTAGAAGAACAACAAAAGTTACAAAAGGTGGAAAGAATCTTTCTTTTAGAGTTCTTGCAGTTGTCGGAAATAGAAATGGTAAAGTTGGTGTTGGTGTAGGAAAAGCAAGAGAAGTACCTGATGCAATAAGAAAAGCACTCGTCAGCGCAAGAAGAAACATAATAGAGATGCCAGTTGTGAAAGGTACGATTCCTCACGAAGTAGTTGGTAAACAAGATTCTGCAAAGATACTCATGAAACCTGCTGCTCCTGGTACTGGTATCATTGCTAACGGTACAGTCCGTGCTATACTTGAGCTTGCTGGTGTACAAAACGTACTTACAAAAGCTATGGGTTCAACAAATCCTGTAGTTATCGCTCAAGCAACAGTTGATGGAATAAAGAACCTCTTCTCAATCGAAAAGATAGCTGCTCTTAGAGATATAACCCCCGCTCAAGTAGTTCGCGGTGTTAAGAAGGAGGGCTAATGTATGAAAAAGCTTAAGATAACTCTTGTTAGAAGTCCAATAGGATACAAATACGACCAAAAAGATACAGTAAGAAGACTTGGATTGAGAAAAATGCACCATACTGTTGTGAAAGAAGACACTCCACAAATAAGAGGTATGATTGAAAAGGTAAAACACCTTCTCAAAGTAGAAGAAGTTGAAGAATAAGGAGGGGAATTAAATGATTACCATAGAAGATCTCAAACCAACCCCAGGTTCGAACAAGAAATACAAAAGACTCGGTAGAGGTCAAGGTTCAGGTAAAGGTAAGACCTCAGGAAAAGGTCACAAAGGGCAGAAATCAAGAGGTACAGGTAAAGTAAGAGCATGGATGGAAGGTGGTCAAACACCACTTCACAGAAGACTTCCAAAGTTTGGTTTCAAAAACTTCACAAAGAAGGTCTATGCAGTTGTAAACCTTGATACTCTTGAAGAAAGATTTGAAAGCAATGATGTTGTTACTCCGGAAGTACTCATTGAAAAAGGTATAATTAACAAAATTTACGATGGTATTAAAATACTTGCAAGAGGCGAAATAACAAAACCACTCGTAGTTAAAGCACACAAATTCAGTGAAAAAGCGAAGGAGAAAATAGAAAAAGTCGGCGGAAAAATAGAGGTGATCTAATAATGTGGAAAGCGCTGCGCAATGCGATGAAAATTCCAGAGGTAAGGGATAGGGTTATCTTTACATTTCTTATGTTACTTGTTTTTAGGCTTGGTATTTACGTTCCCGTTCCAGGTGTAAATATTAAAGCTTGGGGGGAAGCGCTTTCCAAACAGGGCACCGGCCTTGCCGGCGGTGTTCTTAGTTTTTACGATGTTTTCACTGGTGGTGCTTTCAGTAGATTCTCTGTATTTTCAATGAGTGTTACACCATATATCAACGCATCAATTATCATGCAATTACTTGCATCCATTATTCCTTCTTTGAAAGAACTTCTTAAAGAAGGAGAAGAAGGTAGAAAGAAATTCCAACACTATACAAAGAACCTTACACTCGGCCTTGCAGCACTTCAATCTTTTGTAGTATCCTTTGGTTTGGCAAGAAGCTACCAAGGAATAATAGCTATAAACACATGGCTCTTCTCATTTGTCTCAACAGTCTCTCTTGTTGCCGGTACTATGTTCTTACTCTGGATAGGTGATAGAATAACAGAAAAAGGTATCGGTAATGGTGTAAGTATAATGATATTTGCAGGTATCGTATCGAGATACCCAGCATACTTCAGAACAGCCGTTCTTGGAAATCTCAACATATTCGGTTGGATATTCCTTGTTGCAATAGCTATATTCATGATCGTTGCAATTATCTATGTCCAACAAGCAGAAAGAAGAATCAAGATAGAATACGCCACAAGAATGGTTGGAAGAAGAATTTACGGTGGAACAAGCACGTACTTACCAATAAAGGTCAACCATTCAGGTGTTATCCCTATAATCTTCGCATGGGCGATAGTCAGTATTCCAGAAGCAATTGCACAAATTACAGGTGCACAATGGGCAATTAAGCTCTTCAGTATGCAAAGTCCATTTATGATGATAATCTATGCACTCTTGATATTCTTCTTTACATACTTCTACAGTGTCGTTGTTATTGATCCAAAAGATATATCTGAAAACATCAAAAGATACGGTGGATTTATACCTGGTATAAGAGCAGGTAAACCAACGGAAGAATATATCACATACGTTCTCAACAGAGTTACATTCGTTGGTGCGATATTCCTCGTTGGTATATCACTATTGCCATATTTAGTTGAAGGTATAACAAGAGTTAACATATGGCTTGGTGGTACAAGTGCCCTTATCGCAGTTGGTGTTGCACTTGATATTGCTCAACAGATAGAAGCACACTTAATAATGAGAAATTACGAAGGTTTCGTTAAGAAAGGTAAGATTGCTGGAAGAAGATAATTTCCAAAGCTAAGAAGGTGGAAAGTATGAATCTGATATTTCTTGGACCTCCAGGTGCTGGTAAGGGTACTTACGCAAAACGAATAGTTGAAAAATACAATATCCCACACATATCAACGGGTGATATATTTAGAGAAGCTATAGCAAAAGGTACGGAATTGGGTAAAAAGGTACAAGATATAGTCAATTCAGGTAACCTTGTACCAGACGAATTAACAAATGCCTTAGTCGAAGAAAGACTGAAACAACCAGACTGTGAAAATGGCTTCATACTCGATGGTTACCCAAGAACGTTGAATCAAGCGCAGGCACTCGATGGTATGCTCAAAAACATGGGTAAAACACTCGATGGAGCGTTATATTTTGAAGTGGATGAAGAAACAGTCGTGCAAAGAATATCGACAAGAAGAGTGTGTTCAAAGTGTGGTAAAGTATACAACGTAATCACACTCCCATCGAAGGTTGAAGGTATATGTGACGATTGCGGCGGAGAGCTTATTCAAAGAGACGATGACAAAGAAGAAATCGTAAGAAGCAGGTACAGAGTATACATCGAAAAAACCTCACCGTTAATCGAATATTATAAAAATCAAAACAAACTTTTTACCTTAGATGGCAGAAAAAGTGTAGAAGAAGTAATGAAAATGTTGTTTAATATATTGGGTGGTATTCAAAAGCAATGATAAGACTTAAAACGAAAGAAGAAATTGAGAAAATGAAAATAGCTGGTAGGGCGGTTGGTACGATTTTAAAGGAAGCCAAAAAGATTGTTGTTGAAGGGGCAACCGCCCATGATATTGAAATACTTGCAGATAAGATTTTGAAGGAAATGAAATGCAAACCAGCTTTCAAGGGATACGGTGGTTATCCATACATCACTACGGTTTCTATAAATGAAGAAGTGATACATGGGTTTCCACTCAAAAAGAAAGTTTTTAAAAAAGGTGATATAGTCTCAATCGATGTTGGAGCAATTTACGATGGAATGTACGGAGACGGAGCTGTAACGTATATCGTTGATAGAACTGACGAAAACGGAGAAAAACTTGTAAACGTTACTTATGAGTCATTGATGGAAGCTATTAAGATAATAAAACCCGGAATAAAACTTGGTGATGTATCCCATACAGTTCAGAGTTATGTTGAAAGTCACGGATTTGGTGTTGTAAGAGATTTTGTTGGGCATGGAGTTGGCAAAGCTCTTCACGAAGACCCACAAGTTCCAAATTACGGTAAACCCGGAACAGGTGTAACTTTAAAAACTGGAATGACACTTGCGATAGAACCTATGGTTACTGAAGGCGGCTGGCACGTAGTTATATTGGAAGATGGATGGACAGTTGTAACTGTTGATGGTAAGAGAGCAGCACATTTCGAACACACAGTTTTAGTAACGGAAGATGGTCACGAAGTGTTAACCTTACCTGACTAACTTTCAAACGTTTATTTGGATATCTTTTAATGCGTGAGGTGATTTCTCTGAAAAACAAGGAAGACGTCATACGAATGGAAGGAACAATAGTTGAAGCACTACCAAATGCCATGTTCAGAGTACAACTCGACAACGGATTTAAAGTACTTGCCCACGTATCAGGAAAGATGAGAAAGAATTTTATCAGGCTTGTACCCGGTGATAGGGTAGTAGTTGAACTAACGATATACGACCTTACACGTGGTAGGATCGTTTACAGAAAGAAAATCGATGCGAAAGGCGAAGAAGAAATTTTAGACGATGATGAATAATCGAAAGATAAAACACTTCCGAAAGGAGAGATAGTATATGAAAGTAAAAGCATCTGTAGGAAAAAGATGCGAACATTGTAAGGTTATCCGCAGAAGAGGAAAGGTTTTCGTTGTTTGTAAAGTAAATCCAAAACACAACCAAAGACAAGGTTAAGGAATAAGGATTGAGGAGGGAGATTAATGGCTCGTATCGTTGGTGTTGAAATACCGAGCAATAAAAAGGTTCATATCGCACTAAGATATCTTTACGGTATAGGACCAACACGCGCAATGGAAATTTGTAAAAATACAGGTATCGACCCAGATAAAAGAGTTAAAGAGTTAACGGAAGATGAAATCAGCAAGATTTCTTCTTTCATTCAACAGAATTACAAAGTTGAAGGTGAATTGAGAACAGAAGTCATGAGAAATATTAAAAGGTTAATAGATATCGGTTGTTACCGCGGCTTAAGGCATAAACTGGGGCTTCCAGTTAGAGGACAAAGAACAAGGTCAAATGCAAGGACTCGAAAAGGTCCAAGACCAAGCAGGATTAAGAAAAAAGGTAAATAACAGTATCGGTAAAGTGGAAGAGAGACTGTGAAAAGATGAAGTATTGCTGAAGGAGGGAAAATTAATGGCAAAAGGCCGACCAAAAGCAAAACAAAAGAAAAGAGTAGCGGTTGACCACGGTGTGGTACACATAAAGTCAACGTACAACAATACGATAATCAGCTTAACAGACCCGACAGGACACGTATTGAGCTGGGCGAGTGGAGGTACAGCAGGATTTGAAGGAACAAGAAAAGGTACTCCATACGCAGCTCAACTTGCAGCTGACAAAGTTGCAAAAGATGCAGTTAAAATGGGAATCAAAAGAGTCGATGTTATTGTTAAAGGACCAGGCGCTGGAAGAGAAACAGCCATAAGAACAATACAAGCAGCAGGACTTGAAATTGATAACATAAGAGATGCAACTCCAATTCCATTCAACGGTTGCAGACCACCGAAAAGAAGAAGAGTATAACACGGTGAAACAGTGAGCAGTGAACAGTGAACGGTGAACAGTGAAAAGTAAACGGTTAATAAGTAATTACAATATAACCGACCACTGCTTACTGATAACCGTTCACAGTTAACTGATAACCGATAACTGACCACCGTTCACCGACAACCGAACAACTGATAAGGAGGGAAAATAATGGCACGATATACAGGTCCTTTGTGCAGACTTTGCAGAAGAGAAGGAATGAAATTGTACCTTAAAGGCGAAAGATGTTTCAGCGAAAAATGTCCATTTGATAAAAGACCATTTGCACCTGGTCAACATGGTAAAGAAAAGAAAAAATTAACACAATACGGGTTGCAATTGAGATCCAAACAAACAATGAAGAGAATCTATGGTGTACTTGAGAAACAATTCAGAATTTATTACGAGAGAGCAGCAAAACAATCAGGCGATACCCGTGAAAACTTGGTTGTTCAAGTCGAAAGAAGACTCGATAACGTTGTTTACAGACTCGGATTTGCCGTTAACAGAAGAGTTGCAAGACAACTCGTATCACACGGTCACATACTTGTTAATGGTAAGAAAGTTGATATTCCATCATACCAAGTAAGACCAGGTGATGTCATATCCATTAAAGATGGAAGCAGAACAATTGAACCTATCAAACAAGCTATTGAACTCAACAAAGGTAGAGCTATTGCCAACTGGCTTGAAGTTGATTACGATCAATTCAAAGGAGTATACGTGAGAAATCCAAAACTCGAAGAAGTTACCGACCTTCCAGTTAACGTACAAGCTATTGTCGAATTCTACTCGAGGTGATATTAATGATTCAAATTACAGGAAGGAAATTCAGGTTAGAAGAGCAAGCAGAATACGAAGACCGTTATTACGCCAAGTATACACTTTCACCACTTGAAAAGGGGTATGCTGTTACAATTGGGAACACGCTCAGAAGAGTTCTGCTCTCTTCTATACCGAGTTTTGCGATAACGGATGTACGCTTTATCAAACCTGAAAAGTATCATGAATTTGATACTGTTGAAGGTGTAAAAGAAGATATAATGTACATACTGTTAAATCTGAAAAAGGTACAATTAAGAGTAGAAGCGTACGTAGAATCTCCAGTTAAGCTCATAATTTCCAAAAAAGGTCCTGGTATCTTGAAAGCTGGGGATATAGAATGTCCAGCAGGTGTAGTGGTAGTAAATCCAGAACACTACCTTGCAACATTAAACGAAGATGCAGATTTAGAGATAGAACTTTACGCAACTTTCGGAAAAGGATTTGTACCAGCTGCTGACAGAAATGAAAGACCAGAAATTGGTTGGATCGTTCTCGATGGAGTGTACAGTCCGGTTATAAAAGTCAACTGGCTTGTTGAAAACGTACGTGTTGATAAAAGAACAGACTTTGAAAAACTCATCCTTGAGATAGAAACAAAAAAGAGTATTAAACCAGCAGAAGCACTCAAGCATTCGTTAAAAATAATACTGGATCACTTCAACTTCATAGAACAAAGTTTGAGTGACGTTGAAGAATTACCTATACCGGCTGTACCAGAGGCAACAGTTGTAATTGAAGAAGGTACTTCTTCCGAAGACGTAATGACCAAAAAGATAGAAGAGCTCGATTTATCCGCGAGGTCTCTCAACTGTCTTAAGAGAGACAAGATAGAAACAATTGGAGATTTACTCTCCAGAACGGAAGAAGATTTAATGAAAATCAAGAATTTTGGTTTAAAATCTCTCGATGAAGTTAAAGAAAAACTACGCGATAAATTCGGTTTGTCGCTAAGGAAGGGGGACAAGTAAAATGAGACACAGGATGAAGAGAAATAAACTCAATAGATACGGTACACATAGAGTTTCTCTCATGAGAAACCTTGCAAAAGAAATAATCGAACACGGTACAATTATGACCACAACAGTTAAGGCAAAAGTTGGAAAAGAATACATCGAAAAGCTTCTCACAAAAGCAGTTAAAGCTTACAAAATAAAAGATGAAAACAAACCTGAGAGTGTTGCATTGAGAAGACAAATCTTTGCAGAACTTGGTGATAGAAGACTTGTAAACAAACTTGTCGATGAAATTGCTCCAAAATACGTCGGAAGAAACGGCGGATACATGAGAGTCATAAAAGTTGGAGCAAGAAGAGGAGACGGTGCAGAGCTCTCAGTATTGCAACTTGTAGACTAACCAACATAACTACAAATAGATAAGGGGCTATATGCCCCTTTTAAAAATGAGTAACGGAACAGTGTTAAACTGGAGGTGCAACAATGGATGTAAAAGAAATCAATAAAGATAAAAACGTAATCGAAAGAGAATATATATTCGATTCAAACGATGTTAAGAGACTGGAAGATAAAGCCGTTAACTCTCTTAACAGAAGAGGTTACCAGATAGAAGGTTTCAGAGTCGGAAAAGTTCCGAAAGAAATTTACAAACTAAGATTAAAAGATAGCTTCTATGCTATCTATGTCGCCGATGAAGCGATAAGAGAAGTTGAAAATAACTTGGACAAAGAAGAATTAAAATTGGTAATACCACCGGTAATTGCTGAGGCAAAATTCGACGAAAATGGTGGTAAAGTTCTCGTGGAACTTCACCTTGAACCGGAAATAAAAATCGATCCAAGTCAACTAAAATTGAAAAAAGCAAAAGAAGATGAAGTACTCGATAGTTACGTTGATATGTTAGTTGATCATATTATTGACGAACATGCTTTACTTGAGCCAAAAGAAACGGAATCAGAAGAAGGAGACCTTGTAAAAGTAAAAGAAACTATCCTATTCGGCGAGAAAAAATTAAGAGATGCCGAAGAGAGAGAATACGTACTATTGCAAGACGACGAGAGGGATGTAGTAAAACAACTTTACGGAAAGAAAAAAGGCGATGTTGTAGAATTTGAAAAAGTTTTTGAAAAAAGTGAAGAAGAAAAACTCATTTACAAGTACGTCCTCGAAGTCGATGGTGTGTATAAGAGAATATTACCAACCTTGACAGATGACTTTGTAAAAACACTCGATATAGAAGAAGTTGAAACTGTAGAACAACTGAAAGATAAGTTCAGAAAAGAAGGAAAAGAAATATACGACAAAGAAATAGCAGATTCTTACAAAGTACAGATTATTGACCAATTACCAAGCGTGACAGAAATAGAAGTTAGTGATAAAACCATTCAAAGAGCCGTTGAAAATATAATAGATAATCTTAAAGAAGAAGGCAAATACGATAACTACATTCAAAGTTACGGAAGCGAAGAGAAACTTGTTGAAGAACTTAGAAGCTATTACCTGAACCTTTTAAAGAAAGATCTTGCGGTAAAGAAAATCTCTGAAGAAAACGATATAAAAGTTACAAACGAAGATATAAAGGAATTTGCAGAAAGAGCATCCATAGAATGGGGAGTTAGTCCAGATAGAGCAGAAGCAATCATAAAACAAAGACAAGACCTCAGAAACGAAGTGATTATGGAAATCGTTGAAGAAAAAGTTGCTAAAATTCTTCAAGAAAAAGCGCAGATAGAAGAAGTATCGCTGAAGAAATAAGAAAGTGAACAAAGTGAGGAAGAAAAGAAAGAAGAATAAAGAGCTTTTTCTTTGTAGGAGTGATAAACTATGGAAATGGATAGAGAAATGAAAAAGATATTGGATCAGTACGTTCCAATAGTTATTGAAACTACTGGAAGATATGAGAGAGCATACGATATATATTCAAGACTATTAAAAGACAGGATAATATTCCTCGGAAGTGCTATAGATGACCATGTGGCGAATTTAGTCGTTGCTCAATTATTATTCCTTGAAGCAGAAAATCCGGATAAAGATATACAACTTTACATCAACTCTCCCGGTGGTCTTGTAACAGCAGGACTTGCTATTTACGACACAATGCAATACGTAAAATGCGACGTTGCAACGATATGCGTTGGTCAGGCGGCATCGATGGGAGCAGTCTTGTTAGCCGCAGGTGCAAAAGGAAAGAGATTTGCACTTCCAAATAGCAGGATAATGATTCACCAACCACTTGGTGGTGCAGAAGGTACCGCTAAGGACGTTGAAATACTCACAAAAGAACTGTTAAGAATCAAAAGAATAATAAACGAAATACTCAGCAAACACACTGGGCAAGATATTGAAAGAATAGAAAAAGATACCGACAGAGATTTCTTCATGAGTGCACAAGAAGCACAGGAATATGGTATAATAGATAAGGTCATTAAACCAGGAGAACGGTGAAACAGTGAACAGTGAACGGTGAACAGTTAAACAGTGATCAGTGAACAGTAAACAGTGAAAAAAGAAAGCTAAAGAATTTGATATTACTGATAACCGTTAACTGGTTACTGATTACTGATAAAAAATTACTGACAACCGTTCACTGATCACCGCTCACTGATAAACCGATTACAATACGTTTTAAAGGAGGTATAAAGTATGTCAGGTCACAATAAGTGGGCAAATATTAAGCACAGGAAGGCAGCGCAGGATGCGAAGAGGTCAAAGATATTCACGAAACTCATCAGAGAAATAATCGTAGCGGCAAGAGAAGGTGGCGGAAATCCAGATACAAACCCAAGACTCAGAGCCGTTCTTGAAAAAGCAAGAGAAGCAAACATGCCAAAGGATACAATTGAAAGATCAATTAAGAAAGGTACAGGAGAACTCGAAGGCGAAAAATACGAAGAAATTATATACGAAGCTTACGCACCAGGTGGAGTTGCACTTTACATACTTGCTTTAACAGATAACAAAAATAGAACTGCTCAAGAACTAAGACACATACTCAGCAAAAATGGTGGTTCACTCGCAGAAAGTGGTTCAGTTGCATGGATATTCGAAAGAAAAGGCGTTATAGAAATACCAGCAGAAAAAGTGTCCGACATGGATGAGTTCACACTCCTTGCAATCGATGCGGGTGCAGAAGACATCGAAGAAGGCGATCCTGTACTTGTTTACACAGCTCCAGAATCATTAAGTGCACTCAAAGAAGCACTTGCCAAGAACGGTTTCGAAGGTGAGTCAAAGATAACATACAAACCAAAGAACAGTGTCAAAGTTACCGGGTCAGAAGCTGAGAAAGTACTCAAACTTGTTGATGCACTCGAAGATAACGATGATGTACAAGAAGTCTTTGGTAACTTCGATATAGACGATGCGGAACTCGAAGCGATAATGGCTAAACTCGAAGGTTAATAAAAACTTCAATTTGCAAAGGTGTAGATAGATGTCGTTAAAAAAAATAGCACTGTCCATCTTAATTCTCTCTATAATAATTTTTAATAATGCCCTCTTATTTGGAGAGACGCTATTTTTTAGCGTCTCTCCATTTGATACGAAATACGGTTTTTCCTTCAGGTATGATTTCAAATTCTGGAAATTTGAAATTGACTTTTATACGCCAGTTGATGTTAGTTTTTCAAGAGGCTTTTTAAAATTCGAACTGAAAGAAGACAACATTATTAAACACTTTACATTCGATGAATATCCCTACAAAGTCACATACGACAGCATAAACGATATACCATTTACTACATTCATAAATCCAACCATTAGAACATGGAAAGCAACATGGCTCGATGCTGGTTACTATGGTGATAACCTTTTCTATAAGAACAAATATTTCTCATTAATAGGGAATGGCAACGAAATCAACGCTACATTTAATTTACTCGGTTTCGATGTATTTTTCGAGAGAATAGACGATAATTTTAATGTGGGCTTAGGAAAAGGAATTTACATTTTTGCTGGTGAAAAGATAGGAGTTGGAGTTAATTACATTGGAAAGGATATTCTCATTTACGCTTTAAGTTTTCTTAATAATGAAAATGAGTTTAAAACGCTCTTTGGATTCACGCTTAAAGCGAATAATTTTGAAATAAATATTGGCACCGATGATATAAATATGAGTTCTTTATTTGGCAATATCGAATGGAAGGTAGGTGACTTATATGTCGTTGGACGACTCCAAGGACAAAAAATTCGCTTGGCTATCGAATTTGCAATCTGGTGAATTTCACGAATTACCATGGGATGAATTCGAATGGTTCGTTAAAAAAGTAAAAGAGAGTATGAATCTGGATCTTTCCGGCTACAAACCGGAAAGAATGAAAAGAAGAATAGAAATGCTCGTCAGAAAATACAATTGCAAATCATACAAAGAATACTATGACCTCATAATGAAAGATGCCAAGAAAAAAGATGAATTCTTGGATAAACTCACAATCAACGTAACAGAATTCTTCAGAAATCCAGAAAAATGGATGGAATTGAGAGACAAATTTTTACCTGAACTATTAAAAGAAAGTGGTTCAAGATTCAAAGCATGGAGTGCTGGATGTTCTTCTGGAGAAGAACCATACACGATTGCCATTATACTTGAAGAACTAAAAGCTCCTCCGAGTGTAAAAGTACTTGCCACTGATATCGATATAGGTGTACTTACCAAAGCACAAATTGGTGAATATGAAGAACGGTCCATGGTAAGTACCCCTCCTGAATACATTCAAAAATACTTCATCGTAAGAGATGGTAAGTACATTGTCAAACCAAACGTAAAAGCACGTGTACAGTTCAAAAGACATAACTTATTACAAGATCCATTCGATAAAGGATTCGACCTAATAATCTGTCGAAACGTTGTCATTTACTTTGAAATGGAAGCAAAAGAAGAATTGTACAAAAAATTCTCTGAAAGCTTGAGACCTGGGGGATTACTATTCGTTGGTAACACGGAGAGAATATTCAATTACAGAAACATAGGACTTGAAGTTGCTTCACCGTTCATATATAGAAAGATCTAACTATAATTAACTTAGAAAGGCTGATTAAATGTT
>CAZOAS010000006.1:0-1059 GCA_964577745.1 uncultured Fervidobacterium sp. | reverse complement strand
AAATCGGAGGGAATTTTCGAGTGGATATACAAGTTACATCGAGAGAAGACGGATGGCGCTTAGACAAATTTCTGATGGAAAAGACTCCGGAATGGATATCCAGAACCTTTATTCAAAAAGCGATAAAGAATGGCGAAGTAATGGTCAATGGAACTTCGAAGAAACCGAGTTACAAGGTGAAATCTGGGGATACAATTACCTTGAATGTCCCGGAGAAACCGGAACTTCCGGAGATTCTCCCGGAAAACATCCCTCTTGATATCATATACGAAGACAAAGATATCCTTGTTATAAACAAACAACCCGGTATCATAACCCATCCTATTCCCTCACATACCTCCGGTACTATTGTTAATGCAGTTTTGTACCATTGTAAAGACTTACAAGGCATTGGTGGAGTATTACGTCCGGGAATCGTACATAGACTCGATAAGGACACAAGTGGAGTTATGGTCATTGCTAAGAATGACCTCGCACACCAATCATTGACTAAGCAATTTAAAGATAGGCTCACGGAGAAATTGTACGTATGCTTAGTGAAAGGTGTACCAAAGAAAAAAGAAGGCGATATTGAGATAAACATTGCGAGAAATCCAATCCTTCGTGTAAAAATGACCGTTACACAATCTGAGTACGGCAAGCCTGCACTCACACATTACAAAGTTGTTAGGGAATTTGATGATTTAGCTTCCTTGGTGTTTGCATACCCAAAAACTGGCAGAACACACCAGATAAGAGTACATATGAAGTACATCGGACACCCTTTGATGGGTGATGAAGTTTACGGTCGTGCAAAAGAGGATGAAATATTTGGTATAAAACGCCAGATGCTTCATGCACTCAGTTTAGCGTTTTATCATCCACGAACAGGTCAAAAGGTAAAATTTGTAGCAAGGCTACCAGAAGATTTTAAATTTGCTATCGAGAAAATCGATACGTACCTAAAGCAAAAAGCTACTCTTTAAACTTTTTGAATATATCAAGTATGTCCCATAGTCTTTTCTTGAATATCTCAATGATATTAGGATCGAATTGTTTTCCACTCATATCATGCATATA